>NZ_JBQLZL010000040.1:0-6046 GCF_052168255.1 Almyronema sp.
TTGGAAGTGGATGCGATCGCACACTTCCCCATCCTTTAAAGCAGCCTCATCTCCCGCAAATAGGCGCTCCACAAAGAAATTGGGCACCAATGCAAAAGCTATGAAGCTATCAAACTGGATCTCTCTCCCATCTTTCTGATAGCCGTCATGACGCCCCAATCGCCCCAACCGCTGGATGAAGTTACCTGTATCCGAGGACTCAAAAATGAGGAAGTTGATCTTGAAATCAACCCCCACATCAATGGTGCTAGTACCAATCACTAGGTCTGCTGCCAGAGATTCCGCTTTCTCTTGCCCACCAGACAGGCCAGTATTTTCTCGAACTGTCAGCCCGTGCTGGGCAAAGCGTTCTCGAAAAACAGGCATCAGCCGCTTCACTGTAGCAATGGAGTTGAGGATGATCGCTCCCTTGCTGCCCGGATGTTCTAGAAACTGGTTAAGAATATCTCCCTGATTCTCCTTCAGCCAGGTTTCAGAAGCCTTAGATGTCGGTTCCATCGGTACAAAAGTCAGGTCAATGGATCGTGCAACCTGACGCCAGTGGTCTGCCTGTAATGCCTCTGCTTCTGCCTGAGTATTTGGAAACAGGTATTTCCCTTCATCAATGGGGTTAATGACTCGACAGCGAAAACCCGCTTTATCCAAACGATTTAATAACGAATCGCTGGGGGTCGCCGATAGAAATAAAAACTTCTTGCGCCGATTGGTCGCTTGAATCAACAGCATCGTATTCAAAACACTGGCAACCTGAGGCGCAGCAAACACATGGAATTCATCAAAGATGAAAAGGTCGAAGTCCTTGTCGATGCGATTCCAGAGTTTGTCAGGCGTATCTTTGTCCGTTAGGTAAGCCCCTCGGTGGAGGTAATGGAAAATGTCGGGGTTTGTGATGAGGACTTCCGACTGCCCCGCGCGGGATGCGATCGCACTGCCCTTCCGCAAACCCTCATTCTCGGAGTAAATCTCAAGCTCAGGGCCACTCAAACGATTCACCCTGGGCGCATTCGGTGGCTGAAAGTCATCAATATAGCTTTGAACCTGGTGCTCTTGGTCAGCGGCCAAGGCATTGGTGGGATAGAGGGCGATCGCGTGGCAATCTCCCTGCAAGACGTCTAGATAAGCCGCGAGACTCTTACCGTCACCTGTCATTGCAGTATTAAAAACCACATCAATACTGGGATCTCGCAAAGCCTTCCAAGTTTCGAGCTGATGCCACGAAAGTTTCCAACCTTGAGGCAAGGGAAGCACTGCTGGAACATCTAAAGCGGGACAAGAATAAACAGGCTTTAACTGAATCGAATACATAAGTTCGCTGAAAACCATTTGGTTGTACTGGGCTGCTCATCACCGAACCAATCGATACTCAAAGGTCTTGACATCTGCTCGTCGCTTTTCTACTTGCCACCCTTTTTCTTTCACCGCTCGGTGCAACGTCGCCGAAAACCGATGCCCCACTTGCTCCACGAGTTCTGTAGTTGAATGCCACTGCCCGTCGCTGAATATTTGAGTCAGCTTTTCCAACATTGTCATGTCAGATCTCCCTGCATTACTCCCAGCTTTACTCAGAAAAACCATCAAAATCACCCAAAGTGTTAGGGCAAAACACGTTTCTCTAAATAGCTCAACAACTCAAATTAAGCTGCAAATTGAGTTTACAAAGTGTACGTGTTTCATTGCATAGCTCTATATTGGCCGGGATAATGAAATTAATCAAGCAATGTAGAGTCAAAGTGTACGTACATTTTAGACATAAGCAATTATGGTTCGTAAGCGCCCTTCTATTACCCTTTCGATTACAGAGTACGAAAAGGCTCAGCTTGAGCAGCTAGCGCTGGACTTTGATCAGACTTGGGGCGAAAGACCCAATATTTCAAAACTGTTCAAAGCGATCGCCCGGGGTCAACTCCGCCTAGCTGCCAATCATGACTGGAGCCGCGATCGCATCAACACGCTCAACCGGATTCTGGGTTGGCTCAAAGACGATGGTCAGCTCGATACAGCTCTGGAATTGGCTTATCTCTTGCTAGAGCGTAGCGAACTTAATCTGCCACTGCGCCATGAAATTCAAGCTTGGGTAGACCAACCCAGTGCTCCCTGGCGCATTGACATCGATCGCTGCATCCGTCTGCAACGACCCTTTCGTCTTACTTATCAAGATGCCGCTGAGCGCCTCTGGAACTTTACCGTGCGCCATGCCATCCTCGAGCGCCACGAAGACCGCCAGTATTTAGATTGCTGGTGCGATGAAACGGAAGGAAATAAAGATATTGACGTGCTCAAGCACAACTGGTCATTGCGGCTTGATCGGATTCCGGAAGAAGCCCTGATTTCTCTCGCCGAAGGGCACTGGCAACCCGAACTGAGTTACATCGATGTTGAATTTCACTTACTGCGGGGCTTGGCCTTTGGCTATCACACCAAAACCAAAGCAGATATAACGATGGAATGGCTTCCTGATCAGGAAATCAAACGAGTCGTGCGCCGCATTCATAATACCTTCTGGTTTTTTCGGGAAGTGTGCCGTTACGGAGCCGACTGCATCGTAATAGGGCCAGCAGAAGTTCGCGATCGCTTCAAGCAAACGGTAGCTGCTATGTATCAGAACTACTGGTCTGATACATAGCAGTGAGGGGCACTAATGTTTAGACTGAAATGAACCAGCAAAATCAGCCAAAATGTCTTCTGGCTCATAGGGTAATTCAGCGTCATGCCTGAACGTAGAGATTGCATGGGGCTGAATCACTTTGATCAAAACGAACCTACGCTGTGGGTTCTATCCTAAGCGATTGATTCAGCCAGTATTGTTAATGCTGCCGACGGTTACTTTAGCGCCTTTGAGTTTCCCTCTAGCGCAATGCTGAGGGACGGGCGATCGCCCAACCATACATACAAGGCGTCGCTAACGGCAGAGAACGAAGGGAAGAAGAAAAGTGTTTCTATTAGCGGCTTGCAGCTATTGAGGTGTGGCAAACCGGAAGATGACAGCGCTATTAAGCAGACCCGCAGGCACCTGAAGCCAGGAAAGTTCGGCTCTATGCTTCAGCTAAATCGAGGCTTGAGCGGAGCCGAGAGCAAGCCGTGTACACTTGCATAGACAAACCAGGTTCAGGTGCCGTCAGGAAAAAGGGGCTAGGGCGTTAGGGTTTCGCCAGGGCCAACAATACCCACTTTGTGGCGAAAGGTTAGTTCACCCCCAAACCAGCCGCTAGCCAGCAACAGCACCGCTACCAGACAAGACAAAATTAGTCCCACTGGCACAATAGAATTGGCCGGGTTGGTAAAGCGAAGGCCAAAATTTACCAAACTGAGGACTAGCACCCCCACATTCAAGGCCATGTGCGCCCAGCCTGCTGTGCGATGGCGCACTTTGGGAATGGTGATAAAATCTACCATGCCTGTGATAGCAGCGGCTACGCCCGACAATATTCCTAACCCCAATAGCCAAACGGCTGCTCTGGCCCAGAAAAAGTCTTGCGTCAGCCAGTAGCCTAAATCAGCTCCGGCGACGCCACTGAGAAAAGCAACCGGAAAAATAACGATGATGGGATGAATGGGATGGCCGAAAATAGCAATGGAGCTAGTAACGCCTGTACCTCGATACTCAGTTGCCCGACTGTCAATCAGCGGCGGCAAATGAGGATAGGGCACACTGTCAGACTGGGTTTGATAATCGCGAGTTTCCATAAGAAATGCCTCTAAGCGTTAGTAAAGTCACAGCCAAAACTCGGTTAAACGTTTGCAAACGGCTTGAGTACCACCTTGATGCAGTTTTCTTTTTTATCCCGAAAGATTTTGTAGGCTCGCGGCGCTTCTTCTAGGGGCAAGCGATGGGTAATCAAAAAGGAGGGATCAATTTCGCCGTTTTGAACTCGTTCTAGCAAGGGTTGCAAATACTTGTGGACGTGGGTTTGTCCCGATCGCATGGTGAGGGCTTTATTCACAAATGCGCCCATCGGCATCTTGTCGATAAAACCGCCATAGACCCCCGGCACCGAAACTTTACCGCCTTTGCGACAGGCAGCGATCGCTTGCCGTAGCACATGGGGACGCCCTGTTTCTAAGCGCACTGCTTGTTTTACCGTGTCGTAAAGGTTCATGACGCCTGTTCCGTGGGCTTCCATGCCGACTGCATCAATGCAACAGTCAGGGCCACGGCCACCCGTCATCTCTTTCAGGGCGATACCCGCATCTACTTCTTCGTAGTTGAGAATTTCGGCACCTGCTGCTTGAGCCAGTTCTAGACGCTCTGGCACGCGGTCGATGGCAATAACGCGTTCAGCCCCTAGCATAAAGGCGCTGCGAATAGCAAA
Organism: Almyronema sp.; assembly: GCF_052168255.1. Lineage (NCBI taxonomy): Bacteria > Bacillati > Cyanobacteriota > Cyanophyceae > Nodosilineales > Nodosilineaceae > Almyronema > Almyronema sp. The sequence continues at coordinate 4,311 of NZ_JBQLZL010000040.1, forward strand.
CTGCCCCACCGGGCCACAGCCCCAAACCGCTACAATTTCACCGGGTTGGATATCGCAATTTTCCGCCGCCATGTAGCCAGTAGGGAAAATATCGCTGAGAAACAGCACTTGTTCATCGCTAAGGCCATCGGGCACTTTGATGGGGCCAACATCGGCAAACGGAACGCGCACGTATTGAGCTTGTCCCCCGGCATAGCCGCCGAGCAGGTGAGAGTAGCCAAACAGCCCAGACGGCGAATGGCCGTAGAACTTTTCTGCCATCCAGCTATTGGGGTTGGAGTTGTCGCACAACGACCACAGATCGCGCTGACAAAAAAAGCAATTGCCGCAGGCAATGGTGAAGGGCACCACCACGCGATCGCCTATTTTGAGGTTTTTGACTTCAGAGCCAGTTTCAACCACTTCGCCCATAAATTCGTGACCCAAGATATCGCCCGCCTGCATGGTGGGGATATAGCCGTCGTAAAGGTGCAGGTCAGACCCGCAAATAGCGGTTGTGGTGATCTTTAAGATGGCATCACGCGGATTCAAAATTGTCGGATCAGGTACGGTATCGACCCGCACATCTTCAGCTCCGTGCCAGCAAACAGCCTTCATGGCAAGTCTCCTAAATTAAGTAGAAAGTCGATCATTTGAGCTTGGCGCAGCCCAAAGCGGCCAAGCAGAACTCTAGCGTTAGCAATTCCTGTCGTTGCCACAGCGCAATTGGCCTTAAGCCCCTTGGGGTTGGCCTTCTGTCGTAGCAATTTCGCCCGCTTCCATCAGTTGCTTAAAGCGGTTTAGCGCATCCCCAATTTGCTGTTCTGGTTCTTCGCCAAAAAGCTTGGCGATCGCCGCTGCTAGCACGCCACCGGGGGGCTGATACTCCATCACCATTTTGACTTCGGTGCCCCGGTTGCCCGTTGCTGGCTGAAACCGAACAAAGCCTGAATTTTCAATGTCGGCTGTTTCCGTCGAAGCCCAGCTAATTAAGTGGTTAGGCTCGTCGTTGATAACGACAGCGTCCCATTCAATCCGCTGGTCTAAGGGCGCTTTCGCCACCCAATGAGAAGAGCGATCATCCCTCACCGTCACCGATTGCAGATGATTCATAAAATGGGGCAGGTTCTCCAAGTCGCGCCAAAAATTGTACAAATCGGCAGCAGAACGGTTAATCGTGACCGTTTTTTCGACTCGAATAACGTGATCTAGCCCTACAGCGTCTTCTACTTGCTTAATTGTGCTGTTTCCTTGGGTGCCCTGGTAAACCAACCCACCACCTGCGATCGCCGTCAAAATACCGCGCAGCGATCGCTGCTGTAGCCCGCTCAGGACTAATGCCCCGCCGCCGATAATAGAGGCCCAGCGCTCTAGGTCGCTGGCTTGCGAGTCGGTAGGGGTCTGTGTGCTCATGGAGTTTTCCATTTCGATACCTCCTGGCAGAAATGCTGCAAACTAGTTCAAAACGGTCAGCCCAGTTCTGCACAAAGTTGGCTCTTGGTTCTAGCCAAATCTGGCAAAAAGACGTCAGTTGCGCTCTTAATGGATAGCCTAGAGAGCCAAAAACTTGGGCTACGCTATTCAGCATAAAAGGCTCCATAGCCTAGTCCCTTCGCCCCTAGGGTAGATAGTTGACGCCAATGTCGCCTGCGGCAGGCGGAGATTATCGCTAAAGGTAAAAAGCAGAGAGCTGCAGAAAAGCTTCTCTGCCAAGGGCTGGCAGCTATTTGAGTGGCTTAACGCAAGGGGTTATACCG
>NZ_JBQLZL010000041.1:0-3213 GCF_052168255.1 Almyronema sp.
ATTGGGACTGAGCAAGCTATTGGCACTGCCGTCTAGCTGCTCGACGCCAAAGTTGCCACCGCTCCAAAAGTAAGCATCGCCAATTACCGGATTAGCAGATCTCAGAAGCAAATCTCCGCCTGCAACCAGAGCGCTATCGGGATGGTTCAGCGCAAAAATATCGACACTGTCATTGCCTTGAAGCCGCAGTTCACCACCCGCCGAGGCGATAAAGGGATTGGTGGCATTGTCTCGAATTTGCACCGTGTCTTGGGCTTGCAGCGTTAAGTTACCTCCGGCATTAAGCTGTCCACTCAAATCTAGATTGACTGCATTGAGCTGCAAATCTTGCCCTACTGAGAGACTGGCCTGGTTGCGAATCTCGCTACGCTGGGCGGCGCTGTATTGCAACCCCGGTGTGAGGCTGACAGTGAGTAGGGTGGGAGCTTGTGGATTTGTGGCGCTAAACAATTGGCCGTTAAAGTCAAAGGCTTCTGCGCTGCTGACGAAGAAAGAACCTGTGATGTCGAGTTGAGCGTTGGGGCCAAAGACGATGCCGTTGGGATTGAGCAAAAACAGGTTGGCGCTGCCATCTACGCCCAAAGTGCCTAAGAGGTTGGAGGCATTGCTGCCCGTGACTCGACCCAAAATATTTTCAATACCTGCTGGGTTAGCAAAATAAACCCGTTGCAACTCTGCCACATTGAATTCGGCAAAGCTGTGGAAGAGGTTAACGCCGCGTGTGGCTCCGCCTTCAATCAGTTCAGCAGATTCGCCCCGTACGGGGATATCAGGCATAACGACGGAGGCTTCGTTACCGAGGGTAGTATCTGGGATGATTTGGGCGATCGCCGCTTGTTGTCCTAGCCAGACGGCAGAGGCTACGCCGCCAAGGATTAGCAGCGATCGCCAAAAATTCACAACAGGCATACAGAAAACCAAGTTTAACGTCGGTCATTGATTGCCCGTTACAACATGCCGATGCTGTACAGTTGGCGATCGAGAGGAAGTATCCGGGGTTACACGGATAATAATTCGTTTCCGGGATATTTTCGTTAAGCTCTTATGAAGATATTCGGTAGTTTACGAAGCAGGCTTGTGCAGAAATCTGTTAGTCGTCGATTAGCTTGAAGCTGCGATCGCTGCCGCAGATTCAGCCAGACTTGGGCAAACGCCTCTAAAAAAGCTGCCCTGAAAGGGTAAATAAAAGGCCGCTTTCTTGCAACGAGTCCCCCTCGGCGTTGTCATCGATTAGCGGAATGCCCCAGTCAAGGCGAGCCGTAAAGCGATCGCTGGCTTGCCATAGCAACCCTAACCCGATGGAAGCCAGCTGATCGGCTTCAGGATTGGGGCGATCGCCCCGGTTCCAAGCCAGCCCATAGTCTACAAAGGGCGTCAGTTGAACCAAACTTTCCCACTCAGGAATGCGCAGAATCGGCAAGCGCACCTCTAGAGAAGCAAACAATCCACTATCCGCAGTGGTGCGATCTTGGCGGTAGCCGCGAACGCTGCCCTCCCCACCCAGCCGAAACTGCTCTAGCGACAGCAGCGGGCGATCGGCTAGTTGCGTGTTAAATCGCGCTAGCAGCAGCGTGTCGCGAGCCAAAAGCTGCACCCATTGCGCTTGTCCTTGCCAGCTAAAAAAGTGGCTATCGGGCTGGTCATTTTCGTTGAGAGTGGCCTCAAACCAGTCAGTCCCCAGGTTAAACTGCGATCGCACAGCAATTACCTGATCAGCCCGTCGTTGCGTCCAGTCTTGACTAAAGCGTAAAGCCGTAATTTGAATTTCACCGCCCGCATCGGCTCCCGGCGTTGGGAAGCCCAACCGCTCGGTACCCGGTAGCTGAAACGTGCTACGGCTAACGTCGTGGGAAAGGGTTATCGCTAAAGCAAAGGCTTGACTAGGCGTTTGCCAAACAGGCTGGCGCAGGGTTAGTTCAACCCCTTCAGCGTCTGATTCAATATCTAAAATGTCAAAGTCAGCTTCAATCACGCGGCTGTCGCTGGTGCTATAGAGCAGCCCAATCGTACCGTTATGGGCATTGAAAGGAACGGTATAGCTGATGTCCCAGGCATCACTGCCTTCTGTTTGGCTATAACCCAACACCAGGCGATCGCCCAAGCCTAGCAAATTGCCCTCACTCAGCTGAGCGCGGCGGCGAAACGTACCAACTGTCGGCGATCGGCCATTATCTAAAATTAAATCAGCGCGGGTGCTGTCTGCTTCTGCAACCGTGACGGTTAACAAACTCTCCCCGGTTTGGGTACCCGCCGCCAAATCGGCTGAGAGCGACTCAATTAGCGGATCGAGTTGCAAAAGTTGTAGCCCTTCGATTAAGCGATTGACATTTAGGGGCGAGTCTGCCGCTACAGCAATGCGGCTGCGAACATAGTTAGGGTTCAGCCTTTCTAACCCTTCAATGGCGATCGCCTCCAACGTTCCTTCCACTACCCGAATTTCAACGATGCCTTCTGAAATGACCTGGTCGGTTGGTAGATAGGCTCCAGAAGTAATGTAGCCCGCCTCTACATAAAGCTGAGTCACCGCCGAGCGGGCTGCAAATAGCTCGGCAAAAGTGAGGGGTCGGTTGGTATAAGGAGCCGTCGCCCGACTGAGTTCGGCTTCGCTAAAGACCGTGCTGCCTACCACCCGAAACTGCTCAACCACCACCGTACCCGGCACATCCCACTCGGCATCCGGAGGGGCGATGACCGGGGGCAGCGGCAGTAAGTCGGCAGGTGAAGGCAGCGGCCTCGGCTCTGGAATGGGTTCTTGGGGTTGGGGCGGTAGGGTCGGCGTGATATCAGACGGCAGCGACTGAGCCAACACAGACGCTAAAACCGGAGAGGGGAATAAAGACGTGGAAAAAGCGATCGCAGGCAAAAGCGCAAACATCATAAGCTGTTCTAGAGCTGTCGCTGTTGAAGTTCAATCGCAAAAACTGTCCTGTAGCCGCAAAGTTAAAACGAACTCACTGTACAGCCTCACGGGTCAATCGACAACTCTTACAAGCGATCGCGCTACCCTGCACCTAGCCAACTGCAAGCGTCAATAGGCTTAGAAAAACTAGCTGGTTATCGCTGTAGCTACCAGCATTAATACCGATTCTTCAACGTAAAGGTACAGATGAGAATGCCGAAACGTCTGCAGAGCAAAGACTGTTCAATTCAAAATCGAAAATCTAAAATCGAGAATTGATATAAGACGCTTTCAGGACTAAAAGCCTTTGAAAA
>NZ_JBQLZL010000042.1:0-99105 GCF_052168255.1 Almyronema sp.
CACTTCAATTGCCAAAAGCCCCTGCCAGAAAAGCTTTCCTTTCGCCCGCTGCCTTAGTTTTCTGCATTTTTACAAAAGCCGACGACCTCTAGTAGCGTTCACACGGTATTGCTTTTAACCATTGCCCCCTCGGTTTACTACTGTTGCCAATTTGCTGGGTTACAGCGGATTTTGTATCTAAACTGTCCTGCCTGAACCAGCCAATAGCTGATAGGGTAAACAGAACATTTCTAATCTAGGGCTTTGGAGTAATCGCCATGACGGGTAAGCAGATACGACGTCGGGATGTTCTTAGGGGAACGGCTGGTTTTGGAGCCGCCCTGCTCATTTCTAAACTGACAGGTTGTACGGCAGCAGAGACGCCTTCTACCGAAGCGGCATCAACCCCTCAAGCAGACTCAACCGCTACGGGTGAACCTGTCAAGATTGGCTTGGTGGCAGCCCTGACCGGGCCTTCAGCCCTTTCTGGCGAAGCGATTACGCGAGGACTGACCATTGCTATTGAAGAAGTTAACCGCAATGGGGGGGTCATGGGGGGACGCCCGTTAGAACTGGTCAGTCGGGACGATGAGTCCACTCCGGCTAAAGGCGTCGCCGCAACTAGAGAGCTCATTGAACAAGAGCAAGTTGCGGTTATTTTTGGCGGCTTAGATTCCCCAGTTTCGCTGGCGATTTTACCAGTTGTTCACGAGTTGCAAACTCCCTACATGGGGGTTTGGGCAGCAGCAACCGGAATTACCCGTAATGATTTTGACCCTAACTATGCGTTTCGCGTTTCTGCTAACGACAATATTGTCGATCGCTTTTTGGTCAAGCATGTCAAAGAAAACTACGAAGCGGTTTCTAAAATTGGCTTACTGCTGATCAACAATCCCTGGGGAGAATCTAACCAAACTGGTTTTGAAGAATGGGCACCGGAATACGATCTAGAAATTGTCGGTATTGAGAAATTTAACGACGCTGAAACTGATATTTCTCCTCAGCTTTCTCGCCTGCAAGAAGCAGGGGCTGAAGCTCTGCTACTGGTGGCCAATGCGGCTCCTGCCGCCCAAGCGATGAAATCTTTAGCGCGGCTAAGCTGGGAGGTGCCAGTTGTTTCTCACTGGGGCGTTTCGGGGGGACGTTTCCCGGAATTAGCGGGACAAGAGGCGGCTGATAAAGTTGTTTTTGTGCAGACCTACAGTTTCTATGGTGAGCAGAGTGCAAAAGGCGAACAGGTTTTAACCAGCCTGAAGGAAAATTTTAACCTCAGCGGCCCCAGCGAAATTCTAGCGCCTGTTGGCACAGCGAACGCCTACGATGCTTTACATTTGACTGCGTTGGCACTAGAAACAGCCGCTTCTACTGAAGGGCCGAAGCTGCGCGAAGCCTTTTTTAACTTGCCGACTTATGAAGGGCTGATCAAAACCTATGAGCAGCCTTTCACCTCAGACAATCACGATGCTCTCAACGAAAACGACTACATTTTGGTGAAGTGGCAAGACAATGAAATCGTTCCGGTAGAGAGTTAGTCGTCAATGGCATTAGCCTGATGTGGCCACAACTAATTATTTCTGGTATTGCCATTGGCAGTATGTATGGCTTGGTAGCCCTTGGATTTCAGCTAACGTTTGCCGTTTCAAAAACGATGAACTTTTCTCAAGGGGCTTCGGTGATGTTGGGGGCGGTTTTGTGTTACGTCTTCAACATCACCTGGGGATGGCCGTTAGGGCTGGCGGTCGCCCTAACGGCGATCGCCTGTATAGGCTTTGGTCTGCTGGTAGAGCGTTTAGCGGTGCGCCCTTTTGCCCAAGCGGGGTCAAATTCCTGGTTATTAACAACGATTGCCATCGGCATTGTAGTTGAAAACTTAGCAATGCTGACCTTTGGCAAAGAGGTGCGAGCCTATCCTTCGCCGCTGGCAGAGGTGCCGTTGCGAATAGGGGGAGTCGGCATTTTTCCGCTGGAGTTGCTGATTCCGGTGGCGGGATTGGCGATCGCTTTGGGCGTACGGTTAATCTTTACGCGATCGCTGTTGGGCAAAGCCCTGCAAGCTGTCAGCGAAAATCAAGATACCGCTCGGCTGATGGGCATTGCCGTTGAACCTATGGTTGCGTTCTCCTATGGCGCAGCGACGCTGTTGGCGGGGCTAGCAGGGATGCTGATTGCACCGATCACTAACGTAGCGGCTACGATGGGAACGCTGCTGGGGCTAAAGGCGTTTGCAACTGCCATTATTGGTGGTTTGGATAACCCCTGGGGGGTGATGGTGGCAGGTATTTTGTACGGCGTTGTTGAAGCGATCGCGGCAGGACTTTTGGGCGGCAGCTACCGAGAAATTGTTGGCTTTGCAGTGGTCATTGTGGCGCTGGCGCTACGCCCCGGTGGACTCTTTGGCCGACAGCAGGTAAACAAGGTGTAAGCATGGGCAGCGGCTTGGGGATACGATTGGGACTGCTCATCGCTGCGATCGCAGCGGCTAGTCTGGCTCCTAATACTTACTATCTGTTTAACTTAGGGATGATTGCCGTCACCACCCTGGTGGGGGTGGGGCTAAATATTTTGGTAGGGCTATCGGGGCAAGTTTCGATTGGTCATGCTGGTTTTTTAGCCATTGGTGCCTACGTTAGCAGCCTGCTGATGCTAAGGCTGAATTGGGCTTTTTGGCCTGCTTTAGGCGTGGCAACTGGCGTAACTGCTCTGGTAGGGGCAGCGCTCTCAGCCCCCACTCAGCGGGTCAAAGGCCCCTACTTGGCAATGGTAACAATCGCTTTCGGCATCATTGTCGAGCAGGTTTTGATTGAGTGGGTGCCGCTGACGGGGGGCTTTGGGGGGCTGAGCGGCATTCCTAAACCAGCGCTGCCGGGGCTAGCCCCCACGCTGCGGCATACGGTGCTGATAGCGTCTGTGTTGGCGCTTTTGGCTGTCATTGGCTTTCAGTACTTTAAACAATCTACCTGGGGGCAGGCATTTCAGGCTGTGCGCGATGATGAGGTAGCCGCCGCCGCCTTGGGGGTTAATCCGGCTAAAATTCGGATTTTGGCTTTTGGCCTTTCTGCCGCTTTAACGGGCGTAGCGGGCGGCTTCTTTGCAGCAGTAATCGGGTTTGTCAGTCCCGATAGTTTTACGTTTCACCGCTCAATTTTGTTTTTGCTGGTGGTGATTTTGGGCGGGTTAGGGTCGGCTGAAGGGCCTTTGGTCGGTGCGGTGATTCTGGTGCTGCTGCCAGAATTGCTCAGCGACTTTGCTGAATATCAGCTCCTTTTTTTTGGTTCTCTGCTGCTTTTGACCCTTTGGCTAGTGCCCAATGGGGTGATGAGTTTTTTTAGCCGTTATGGGCGATCGCTTCAACCCCTTTATCCCCTAGAAGCGCCGCCTGAGATGCCTGCCTTTATTGCCCGCCATCAAACTCACGACTGTTTGCAGGTGAATCGGGTCAGCATTCAATTTGGGGGCGTACGAGCAGTAGACAATGTCAGCCTCCGGGCAGAGCCAGGAACCATTACAGCCGTCATTGGCCCCAATGGAGCTGGCAAAACCACGCTGCTCAACCTGATCAGTGGTTTTTATCAACCCCAAAGTGGCGAAGTTTTGCTAGGCGATCGCCCTTTATCGCAGCTTTCTAGCTCAGAAATTGCCAGTGGCGGCATCAGCCGTACTTTTCAGGCAACCCGGCTATTTAACTCTTTGTCAGTTTTAGAAAATTTGCGGATTGCTCATACAAGCAGGCAGTTGATCTGGTTAGGGCAGGCAGTCAAGCAGCGATCGCCGCTTCAGGCAAAAGATTTTTTAGAACTGCTCGCTTTTGTCGGCTATCGGGGTGATCTGCACACTAAAGCCGCAAACTTGCCCTTTGTGGATCGACGGCTAGTAGAAATAGCCCGCGCTTTGGCTACAGAACCGCAGGTTTTGCTGCTGGATGAACCCGCCGCTGGCTTGAGTAAAGGAGACAAAGAGCGCTTAGCCCAGCTACTTCGGCGGATTGCCAGTAGTGGGCTGAAAGTTATCTTGATCGAACACGACATGGACGTGGTGATGAAGATTTCAGATACGGTCGTGGTGCTAGATAGTGGCCAACTAATTGCTGCTGGCCCCCCGGCGACAGTGCAGCAAGACCCGCTGGTTTTAGAGGCTTACTTAGGTCACGAAGGAGCTGTTGCTAGAAGCGCTCACCCAAGACAGAGCCAGCCTTTACTTCAGGTCAATAACCTGAGTGCTGGTTATGGAGAACTGCGGGTTCTCCATAACATTTCTCTGAGCGTCAATCAAGCCGAACTGGTGGCTGTCATTGGAGCCAATGGCGCTGGCAAAACAACGTTGCTCAAAGCCTTGGTCAATCTCATCCCCACTCAAGCTGGCACAGTAGCGTTTGCTGGCGCTGCTTTGCAACAGGCTAGCCACGAAATGGCTCACTCCGGGATTGTGCTTGTGCCAGAAGGCCGTCAGGTATTTACAGAGCTAACCGTTCAAGATAACTTGCGGCTGGGAGCTTTTAGCCGTCAAGACGAGGGTATCGCTGCAGATATCGATCGTTTGTTAAGGCGCTTTCCCCGCTTGCAGCAGCGCCAACATCAACGCGTTGGTTTGCTTTCAGGCGGTGAGCAACAAATGCTGGCGATCGCCCGTGGTCTGATGGCGCAGCCCAAACTGCTGCTGCTAGATGAACCTTCGCTAGGGCTGGCTCCTAAGCTGGTTGATGAACTCTATCAAATTCTCGCCAGTCTGCGAGATGAAGGCATGACGCTACTCTTAGTCGATCAAATGGCAGCAACCGCTTTAGCCATTGCCGATCGCGCTTATCTGCTAGAAACGGGTACTATCAAACGCTCTGGTTCAGCGGAAACTATGCGACAAGATCCAATTGTGGCTCAGGTCTATTTAGGTCATTAGGCTTTTTTCGCTGCAGTCCCTAGAGTTGAGATACTTAAATGGCTAAAAGCCGCTGCCACAAAACCGTTGACGCTGTTTTCTGCTTTTTGACTGCGGCCTTTAGCTAACCCCTGGGTCATTTCCCGCAAAGACGCCTCTTTTTTCGGAGGCTAAAAAGCCCTGGAAACGATGAAACGGTTTGAAAACCGGGTTTTGAAAAAAAAATTGCTCACTATTGACAATCAATTGCCTAGACCTGTTAATATACAAAAGCCTGATTCGTTGGGGTGTGGCCAAGTGGTAAGGCAGCGGATTTTGGTTCCGCCATTCCTAGGTTCGAATCCTAGCACCCCAGTTGTAGCTTTTCTGCTTTTCTGCAAGCAGTTTTTATTTGGCAAGCACCCATTCCCCTTTTACTCAGCCTGGGGAAAATCAACCCATGGATGCCATTTGGGCTGACAAAAAATCCAAGGGTTGTCCCCCGTTTGCTAGAAGAGGGACGGTTAAAAACGGTTTAAGCCACTTTCAAAGACGCACAGCGTAGCTTTTTTTGAAGCGGCGTAGCAGCTTTAGCCAGTATTGAGCGGGGGTTTCGTAAAAGGTGAAAATATCTCCGTAGGCTAAGTTAGCGTTCTGGTGATGTCGCCAATGTCGTTCAGGAGTAGTGATACACAGCAGCTGACACACTTGCCGAACTCGTGGCGGTGTCTGGTAGCTATCTGAAAATTGGTGCCGCCAGATAACGTGTAGCTCTGCCAAACACAGACCTAACAAAGTACCTTTAGCCGAAATTAGCCACAGCAAAGGCACCCACACCAGATAAGCGGAAAAACTCAAAAAGCCAAAAATTAAAGCGACGGGTTTGCGATTGAGCCAAGCGTAGCGGACGAAGCTGCGGTTAGGGCTATGGTGAACAATAGAGTGATACTTGCCAAAAACGTGTTCGGGAACGTGGTACAAAAACGTGGCGACAAAGTCACCCAGCAGTAGCAGCAAAAGCGCGCTCAAAACAATTTCCATAAAACCTAACTCCTCACAGTTGACTGCACGCTAGCAGCTCAGTGTTAAGCTTTATTTAATTTTTGCTTTAGATTTTGTGATGTGTCCTTTAGCGGTTAGTCGGCTCGGCTCTAGCACCCTTGGCCATGTCAGCATTGCCCAACTTGGCTATTTCTGATGACCCGAGTGTGTTCAATATCCGCCAAATGACCCTATTGCCTTCTCAAGCGGAGCGCTACCCTAAGCCTGAGGTTGTCTGTTGTCTTCTGTAGATAAGAACAATGTCGTTTGAGTTGCCGCCGCCACCGCTAGATAATTCGGTTTATCTAAAGCATCGGCGCTGGATGGTGCGGGCATTGGAGCTGGCGCAACAGGCAGGCGAGGCAGACGAGGTACCCGTTGGCGCGGTTGTCGTTGGCCCCAACAACGAGAAGGTGGCCGAGGCGGCCAATCGTCGCCAGCGTGATCACGATCCGACTGCCCACGCTGAAATTTTGGCTTTGAGGGCAGCAGGCCAAACTTTAAAGACCTGGTATCTCAATCAATGTATCTTGTATGTCACGCTGGAACCCTGTGCCATGTGTGCAGGGGCGATGATACAGGCTCGGTTAGGTCTTTTAGTTTATGGGGCAGATGATTGGAAGGCGGGGGCGGTGAATTCGGTGCTGAATTTACCCGATAGTGCCTGTTCTAACCACCGTCTACCTGTTTTAGCGGGAATTCTAGAAGCGAGCTGTCGTTCACAGCTACAAAACTGGTTTAAACAACATCGCCAACAAGCGTCAAATCCATTAAAATAGGCACTTTTATAGATTTCAAGTCGTCACTAATTTTTTAATGATAGACATGACACCCCCAAAACTGTCCTGGCGATCGCGGTATTTTTAAGCCAACCGTTTTACGGTAAGACTGTAGCTGATTCAGGCTGCTCAGTCTTTCTTGTTCAAAAGCAATGATTGTAACTTTCGAAATAACTATGGTGGACGACTCTAAACAGGAGCAACTAATAATTCAACAGCCCAGTACTTCGCGCCTTTCTCCGTGGCTGACTCCCCTAGCTTATTTCTTAGGCAATCGTGTTTTGATGCCGTTCTACTTTGGTCGCATTAAAGTGACAGGGCAGGAAAATTTGCCGTCACGCGGCCCGGTGATTTTAGCTCCGACCCATCGGGCGAGGTGGGACGCTTTGCTGGTTGCCTATGCGACGGGGCGGGGAGTGACCGGGCGCGACTTGCGCTTTATGGTTACGGCGGATGAAGTCAGAGGACTACAAGGCTGGTTTATCCGACGGCTCGGTGGCTTTGCGATCAATGTTTCTCGGCCTTCGATTACGACGCTGCGACATGGCGTAGATTTGCTGCGTCGGGGAGAAATGATGGTAATTTTCCCAGAGGGAGGTATTTTTCGAGATGAGGAAGTGCATACCCTAAAGCCCGGTTTAGCTCGCATCGCCTTACAGTCTGAGGCGCTAGCTGAGGGGTTAGGGGTCAAGATTCTGCCCATTAGCCTGCATTATGAGCAGCCTCGCCCGCGCTGGGGGAGCCACGTTGAAATTCGGATTGGCAAACCTATTATGGTTGAACCTTATACGCAAGGAACGCCCAAAGTTCAGGCTAAGCGTTTAACCGCAGAACTCAGCGAAGCCTTGCAAAATCTTTCGGCTGGCTACACTGAGCGCCCGCTAGCGATCGCCGTTTCTCGGTAGTTTTGGCTTAAGGATGGCAAAGCGCAAGATTCGACCAATCGCAATTTGTTTATTTCGCCAAGGCGATCGCATTTTGGTTCATGAAGGCTATGACGCCACCAAAGGCGAAGCATTTTGTCGTCCTTTGGGGGGCGGTATTGATTTTGGCGAAACCAGTCAACAGGCGATCGCCCGCGAAATTCAAGAAGAACTGGGCGCTGAAATTACCCACATTCAACTGTTGGGCATTTTAGAATCAATTTTTACTTACAACGGCGAACCCATGCACGAACTGGTGTTTGTCTACGATGCTGAGTTTGTTGATTCGGCCTGGTATCAACAAGAAGCCGTGCAGGTTACAGAAGGCAAGCGACAGTTTGAAGCGCGTTGGCGATCGCTCAGTGAGCTAAGCGGTACTCATATTTGCCTGGTGCCTGAGCAGCTATGGGAACTTTTGTGAGACGTCTTGGCCGCTGAGTCAGCTAGTCAGATTGATGGGGCGGCGGCTAGCCTGCAAAGTGAAGCTGCCATTAACAAAATTTTTGCCCGGTTGAGTCAGGGCGATCGCCTTAGCCAAATTAACTGGCAGGCCAAATCTGAGGCGTTATCTACCGTTTAGTGGCAGGTGGCAACGGCTTGATTAACCAACCAGCAGCTTGTGAGGCGTCGGCAACTGTCCCGGTTTGGCCCCTTACGGCTAGCCCTTGATGCCCAGTGTAAGCTGTAGCTGCGGCGGGGTTCTGGCTTCATCCGGTAAGGCTTGGGGGCAAGCATGAATTGCCGGACAATAGGGACGATAATCACAGCGATCGCACTGATCGCCAGGTTGGGGTTGCCAAGATTGGTCTGCTCTTAGCTGTAGCGCCAGATCGCCAATGAGCTGCTGTACTTGTTTTTTGTGGTCTGGCGTGACTTCAAAGCTAGCCTTTTCGCACGTTCTGAGGTTGATCAAGCTTAAGCGCCCCAGGGCATGACCGTAGCGTTGTTCCAACGCTAGATAATAGAGTCCGAGTTGAACAGAAATTTCCTGGGAAGCTTCAGGGGGGTGAAAAGACTTGCTGGATTTGTAGTCAATTAGCTCTAAGCGGTTGTCGGCTAAAAAATCAAGGCGATCGTAGCGACCGGATAGCTTAAACTCGATGCCCGCCGCTTCTAAATGCCCCTGAATCTTGCCCTCAACAGCTAGGGGTCGCCTGAAGGAACCAGCCGATTGTACAAATGTGGCATAGTAGTGCTGCAAAATCTGCCACCCTTCACTTTGCTGAGCCGGGGTAAGGCGATCGCGCGATCGCGACCAGCAAGCAGCCAGCCACTCCCAATCCGGTAACGGCGTTAGATAATGCCAGTCTTGATAAAACTGAGCCAACGTTTGATGCAAAGCCGTGCCCAAAGCGGCAGTGCCAAAAGCGGTTCCGGTCTGCAAGCCGCGCTCATATCTAAAGTAATAAGCCTGCGGGCAGCGACGATAAGACTGTAATTTGGTCGCCGAAAGAAAATAAGCCATGTGCTCAAAAGCGTAGAGGCCTCGGCCCTGATTGTATAGCCTTGCTGAATAGACCGACAATTACGACAATGCGGCGGTTCGCTCTAGTGCCCGACGGGAGCCTTTGCCCCTGCGCCTCCCTTGCCCAAAAATAGCAAAAGTGGCAGCGAACAAAGAAAGACGACGCCGACAAACCGGAAGATATCGGCATAAGACAACACCGCCGCTTGCAGATTTACGGTTTGGCTCAGCGCCGCTAGCGCCTGTTGCTGAGCCGTAACGCTATCGGCCCCCCCTGATTGAAACAAGCCTGTAAGCGACTCTAGCCGTTGGGTAGTTTGCAAATCATAGGGGGTAAGTTTTGCCAGCAATATAGCTCGGTGAAACGCTTCTCGCTGCGCCAGTAGCGTGGTCAAAATTGCAATCCCAACACTACCCCCCAACTGCCGGGTTAAGTTGTAAAAGCCTGACCCAGCAGAAACCTCCCGCGTGGGCAAACCGCCTAGCGTGGCCAAACTCAGCGGCAAAAACATTAAAACCGTCGTAGCCCCGCGCCAAACCAGCGGCCAAAACAAATCGTCGGTACCTGACTGGGGCGTAATTTGAGCCAGATTAAACATCACCAAGCTGGTGCCAATCGCCCCCAAGCCGACCAAAATGCGTGCGTCTACCTGGGTAGAAAGCTTGCCCAACAACACCATAACGATGGCCGAAGCCAAAGCGCCCGGTGCGAGTAACAGCCCGGTTTGTGTAGCCGAAAATCCCAAAACCCCCTGAGCAAATAGCGGAATAGCAAACAACGCCCCGTACAGCCCCATGCCCAAAATGCCGGAGTAAAGGCTACCTGCAGCCAGAGCGCGGTACCGAAGTACCCGCAGCTCAACTGCCGGATTACGGACGCTGAGTTCACGCCAGACAAAGCAGACCAAACCGACGACTGCCGCGATCGCCAAAACAGTTATTAACCCCGATTCAAACCAGTCGTTTTTTTCACCTTCTTCTAACAGGGTTTGTAAACTGCCAACCGCCACAATCAGCAGGCCAATTCCCCACCAATCGACTTTAGTACGCCGCCGCGATCGCCGTTTAACATCGGGGCGCAAAAACAGCAGCGCCATCACCACAGCAGCAATGCCAATGGGCAGATTGATAAAGAAAATCCAACGCCAGCCCAGCGTATCGGTTAAGTAGCCGCCCAGTGTTGGGCCAATTGCAGGGCCAGCAATCACCCCCACCCCAAACACCGCTTGCGCCACCCCCTGCTCGGCTGGCGGAAACGTCTCAAACAAAATCGCCTGCGATTTTGCCAGCAAGCCCCCGCCACACAGCCCTTGCAAAATCCGCGCGATCACCAGCATTGGCAAGTTCACCGCAAAGCCACACAGCACTGAGGCGACCGTAAAGCCCACCATCGAAAAGACAAAATAGGCTTTCTTGCCAAATACGTCTCCCAACCAGGCCGACAGCGGAATCAGTATGACATTGGCGATCGCATATCCGGTCACCACCCAGCCTACTTCGCTAACGGTAGCTCCCAAGGTGGCTTGAATATCGGTGAGCGCCACGTTAACGATGCTGGTGTCAATTACTTCTAAAATCGCCCCTAAAGAAGCGGTGAGGGCGATCGCCCATTTGAGTGAGCCTTGCACATACCCCCCTGAGGGATCGAGTGACGCCTCAGGGGAAGGGTTTAAGTTTGAACGAGACGAACGGTCAACATGAGTCATGACGAGAAAATTAAGGAGTAGCGTTCGTCGAGGCTGTTTGAGGGGGAGTAATTTCGGTAGTATCCACCGTGACGGTGACGTTTAAGCCGGGGCGCAGCTTGTGCTGCGGATCAGCGCTGCCGTCAAATACCAGACGCACAGGTACCCACTGCACCACCTTGTTAAAATTACCTGTGGCATTATCAGGCGGTAGCAAGGCATAGCTTGACCCAGTCGCAGGGCTAATGCCTGCCACCGTTGCCGCAAACGTCTCACCCGGATAGGCATCAACTTCAACCTCAGCCTGTTCACCTGGTTGCAGTCTGCCTAAAGCGGTTTCTTTGAAGTTAGCTTCCACGTACACCTCGTCTGTTTGCAACGGCACCACCGCCAGCAGGGGTTGCCCTGCCTGCATTTTTTGCCCCACCTGGGCGGTAAGCTGGCCGACATAACCGCTAATGGGCGCTTTGATGGTTGTATAGGTAAGCTGCTGCTGAGCTAAAGCCAGGGCTGCGGTGGCCTGCTCTACTTCAGCTTCAGCCTGCTGCCGTTGGTCTTGCTGGACGGTAACCGTTTGTCCGGCTACCTGAGTTTCTTGCACCTGGCCTCTGGCGGCAGTGGCTTCGGCTAAACTGCTTTGGCGTTGCGCTTGAGCGCTGGCAATTTCAGCTTGAGCTTGATTAACCTGTTGGCTGGCTGCCGTTAAATTGGCCTGGGCGGTTTGGTAGGCGGCTTGGGCGGTGTCTCGCTGTTGGGCAGAGATAGCGCCTGCCTGATAGAGCGATTCATAGCGTTGGTAATCCGTTTGTGTCCTTTGCAACTCAGTTTGAGCCTGCACGACAGCAGCTTGTTGGGCTTCGAGTTGGGCTTGGGCTTGGGTGACTGCCGCAGCGGCTGTGTCAGTAGCCGATAGACTAGCCGCTAGTTTGGCTTGAGACTGTTGTACCTGAGCGGCGTTGGTTTGGGTGGTGACAGCAATCGTATCGGTAGCGCTAGCAAGTTGAGCCTGAGCGCTGGCTAAAGCTGCTTGGGCGGCTTGCACTTTAAGCTGTAAGTCTTGATCTTCAAGGATAAGGAGCGTCTGACCCGCTTCAACGTAGTCTCCCTCTTTTACCAAAACTTGCTGCACTGTGGCTGGGATTTTGGCCGAAATGGGAGAAAGATGACCTTCAATTTGAGCGTTGTCAGTGCTGACGTGGGTTTGCTGAAACTGCCACCAACGTCCGCCAAAAATTGCGCCCACCGTCAAAACCGCTAAGCCACCCAGAATAAACAAAAGGCGTTGTTTGTTCTTTTTGGCGGCAGGTACGTTATCGGCGTCGCTGGCTTCGACAAAATCGACCTCATCAGGGGAGGCTAGCTGTCCGTTGGCGTCGGGGTCTATTCGTGCCCTTAATTCAGTTTCTGGCTCTTTGGTAGGTTGGCGAGATTGGGTCTGAGTCATGGTAAAGATGAAAATAAATAGTGGCAGAAGATTGAGGTGATCGGGGCAAACTTAGCCGTTGAGCCAAGCTGGATGAGAAAGCGGCTGTTTAAGTTTTTAAGAAGCTGGCCGAGAAGGAGTTATGGCTGCACTAATGCCATTGACGAACAGGTCTACGCACCCGCTAACGTAGCGATCGCGGTCATACCCCCGTTCAACCGGCACTACATGACGCCGCAACATGCCAGCCAGCAACATGCCCGTAAATTGATCTACAGCTAAAAACACATCTACATCAGCCCGCACGCTGCCTCGCTCAACACAACCGCGCAGATAGGCAATCAGCTTTTCCCGCAGAGGTAGAAAATACTGGCGCAAAACCTGTAGCGACTCGTCAGGGTGGCGCTTGGCTTCACCAATAAACATGCGTAACAGGGCTTCGTGTTCTTCTAGCATGGTGTCGTGTAGCTGGGCATAGGCCAACAAGTCGCGCCGCAAGTCTTGAGTCCATTCGTCTTGGTGGGTGAGGGCTTCTGACTGGAGCGCTGTAATGTGGGCGGCAACAGCCGCTAACAACTGGTCTTTACTTTGGAAATGGCGAAACAAGGTAACTTCGCTGACTTCAGCTACCTGAGCAATTTCCCGTGTGGTTGCGCCGACAATGCCCTCAGTAGAAAAAACGGCGATCGCCGCTTTCAGCAAACGTTCTCTGGTTTTAGCGGCTCTACGACTTGTCTGACCCATAACTAATTGCCAAAGTTGTGTAAGTGCTTACTTACATTTTAAGGTACATCGGCCCTAAGCAGATGGGTTCAGTCGATGGAGTGATTTCTGCCCGCCAATTACCCCCAAAAGATGACGGCTGTTAAGGGGTTAGTTGTTTGTCTGAATCGGGTTTAACCTTTGACCTCACCCCGTTTAAGCTTTAAAGCCAGTCGGCCAATAGATTGGCGTGTTCTGAACCGCGACTGCACCACAGGTAAAGAGCGGCGGTGGTTTTATAAGGACTCCAGCCAGCGCCAATGGCGGCTACAGCCGGGGGCGTCGGCAGCGCCGGGAGGCGATACAAGTCTCGAATGGCGGCACGGATGCCAAGATCGCCGCTGGGTAAAATGTCAGGCCGCTGAAAATAGAAAATTAAGCACATCTGCGCTGTCCACTGCCCCACGCCTTTGATCTGGGTTAAAGCTTGGACAATAGCGTCGTCGCTTGCCTCGCGGAGGCTAGCTTCAACCAACTGCCCCGCTGCGGTTTTGGCGGCTACCGCTTTGAGATAGGTAATCTTAGCAAACGACAGCCCGACCTGCCTCAGGTCAGCTTCAGCGGTTTCTAAAATACGTTCAGCCGTGGGAAACGGGGTTTCTGGATAAAGTCCGAGAAAGCGTTGATAGACTGCATTGGCCGACTTAACCGAAATTGACTGATAAATAATAGAAGTCACCAAAGAAGCCAGCAGATTGGGTTGTCTGCGAGTGCCTTGAAAAGACAACAAGCCAAACTGCTCAACCAGTTTGGCCATGACAATATCAACTTGCCGTAAATGATCGGCTGCCTTGGCCGCTTGCATAAATCCAAAATCTTTTAGCTGGGTTTTGTCGATTAGCTAACGGCAGACGCTGGCGCTAGGATTGGCAGGATGCGCTAGGCTAATAAATGCCATTTTGCCAGAAGAGTTCATGCCTAAGTGGACGCTCACAACTGAGTTTAAATTTGAAGCTGCTCACTACATCAAAAATTATGATGGCCCTTGCGGACGCCTCCATGGGCATAGCTACCGGGTGCGGATTGAAGCGATCGCCCATCGGCTGCAGGCTTCCCAGTATTGCCCTAACCCGGTAATGGTGGCGGATTTTCGCAGTCTGCGGTGGGCAAAGCGAGATGTACTCAAAGGTGGCCTTGACCACTGTGTTTTGAACGAAGTGCTGCCCGAAGCTTACGAAACCACAGCCGAAATGATTGCCCAATACATCCACGACAAAACCAAAAAGCAGCTACCTGAAGGAGTCAAGCTGAAAGTCGCTGTTTCTGAAACCGCCGACAGTTGGGCTACTTATGAAGACGATTGAAGCCACGCAAACCACCCTCTACCCGGTTGTAGAAGTTTTTCATTCCCTCCAGGGAGAAGGCGTTTGGAGTGGTACCAGTGCCTGGTTTATTCGCTTAGGCGGCTGTGATGTGGGCTGCTGGTTTTGTGATACCAAAGCTTCTTGGAACTCCAGACGCCACCCTCAACAAACGGTGCAGCAAATTACTCAAACGGCTGCGGCTGCGGCTGCCAAAATTGTGGTGATTACAGGGGGTGAACCGCTGCTGCACGATCTAGCCCCGCTGAGCGCTTCGCTACAGGCTCACAACCTCAAAGTTCATCTGGAAACATCGGGTGCCCACCCGTTGAGTGGTCGCTTTGACTGGGTAACTTGCTCACCCAAGCCGTTTAAGCCGCCCCATGCCAGTGTTTATCCCCACGTTGACGAACTCAAAGTGGTGATCAGCCAGCCAGCCGATTTCACCTGGGCTGAGCAGCAAGCGATCGCGGTGCCCCCTACAGCCGTTAAGCTATTGCAGCCAGAGTGGGGCACACCTGAGAGCGCTCAGCTTGTTTTTGACTATGTGCGCTGTCATCCTGACTGGCGGCTGAGTTTGCAAACGCACAAATTTTTAGGCATCCAATAAAGCTCAGCCATTGGCAGAAAGCGGGTTTATGGTTCTAACGCCGCCACCAGGCCAAAAATCAAAAACAATACCCCGCCCGCTGTGGTCAGCCAGCGCTCTGACAGCCGACCCGCAACAAACTTACCGCTGACAACAGCGATCGCCGCACAAATGGCATGACCCAAGGTAGCACCCAGGGTAATGCCGACGGGGTGGTTCGCTGCTGCCAGGGTAATAGTGGCAATTTGGGTGCGATCGCCCCACTCTGCCACAAACGTTAGCAAAAAAGCTTCCGTCAAAACCGAACTGACAGACCATTGGGTTATATGCTGCTCTTGGCGGTTAACCGTTTCCAGCGCTTCTGCTTGCTCGTGAGCCAACCCTTGATCTTTCATACGGCTAGCGTCGTACAGCAGCTTCAGCCCAAACCCTAAAAACAAGGCTACAGCCGCCCACTGCACATAATGCGGCGGCAAAAACGTAGCTACCTGCCCTAGCAGCACCGACAAAAGCGTCATCACAAACAGCGCTGCCGTCACGCCCAAAAAGACCCAGCGCCGGGGATGGCGCATTGCTAAAATCGCGCCGATAAAGAAAGTTTTATCGCCGAGTTCTGAAATTGAAATCAGTAACAATCCAGCCGTAAACCCAGTCAACATAGAGGTTTGCTCATTCAGTAATGGAGTGACTGAGTGAGCTTGATGAATTGCCCAAAGACCTCACCAAGCCCACGTCAGAAATGGACTTAGTGAAGGTCTCGCTTGCAAACTTGTCAAAGTTTCAGTTCACCACCTGAACCAGGCTTATCGCCAGTATGTTGATTCAGGCAATCGGGCGATCGCCGCCCTAAAGCTACTCCCCTTCGCTTCTCCCGAGAATATTACAGAAAGGAGGCAAAATCAACAGGTATGGCTAAAGGCAGCGAGCAGAAGAAACGGTTTTCTGGCAGCGGCTGGCAACTATTAAAGTGTCTCAACGCTGGTGGCTACAGCGATATCGCCATTCCAGGCTTGGCTGTTCAGCGCTTCAAAGCGCTTTTAAGGAGAAGAAAATAGCACCGTAGAACAGGTAAGCCGCTGCATCAACGATAGCACCAGGTCATCTAGCGTTAAACCGCCTGCGGTATAAGCGCGTGAGTCAGTCAGCATGACGACATCAAAAGACTGTGACATGCGCAAAATAGCCGTAGCGGCGTCTGCATGAAAAATAACCTTGAGTTTGCTGGTGGCAGAGAGAGGCTGAAAAGTCAGCGACTGCCGTAGTTGCTGCCTGAATTCTTGCCGTTTGGTTTGAGGGGTAGCAGGTGGACAAATCTGTAGCAGCGTTACACTCCCTTGATTGACGGCGGCTAGCTGCTGAGCCAGCGTCACCAATTGCAGACTGGGCGGTAGCAAATCCCAAATGGCGACCAGAATGCGCTTGAGGCGGCGAGGCGAGGTTTGCAGCCGCATAACGGCAACCGGGCAGTGACTGGTTCTAAACACCTGATCGACCACGTTACCCAGCAGGCGTGCCTGTAGCGTGGTCATATCGCCGTAACCCATAAGAATTAACCGGGCATTTTGTTCTCTAGCGGCATAGCAGATGCCCAAAGCGACATCGTTATCAATTCTGAGGATGGGGGCTGTTTCTCGCCCTAAAGTGAGGCTAATATCAGCCGCTTGCTTGAGTAGCTGCCGATTGCGCCAGAGAATCTCGGTGAGCTGATTTTCTTGTAGGTGGGTAGCAGCCTGCGCGATCGCGAGGGGTACAATTTTTTCGCTACCGTTTTGAGCCAGCAGCGCCGCCATCTCAATGAGATAAGGTTCTGTAATGGGATTGTGAACAGGCACCAGAATTGAGCGTTCAGTCTCCTCAAGGCTGCCATAGGCTTCGTTAGCGCTGGCGGGTTCTGGCGTTTGGGCGTCGGTTAACGGTATCTGGCTGGCAAAGCGCTGAGTCAACACTGGCCCCAACACTGAGGTCACCAGCATTAGCACAATCACGCTGTTAAAAACCGACTCTGATAGCAAACCCACTTGCAACCCGACCAAAGCGGCTGCCAGCGTTGCCGCCACCTGCGGCAGCGACAGTGACCACATGGTCAGGGTTTCGAGCCAGCTATAGCGATAAAGGCTTTTAATCACGAACGCGGCTAAAAATTTGCTGCCAATTAATCCCGTCACCACTGCGGCCACCAGCAGCAGTTCGCTGAGCAAAGTGCGGGTAAAGACGGGCAGATTGATCAGCAGCCCCATAGCGACAAAGAAAAAGGGAATAAACAGCACTGCGCCGACAAATTCTACTTTTTCTTTAACGGCTCCCCGACCCACCACATCGTTGACGGCTAAGCCCGCTAAAAAGGCTCCCACAATGTTTTCGGTATGAACCACCTGGGCACCGACTGCGGCCAAAAACAAAGCTAGCAAAACAAACAAAAACTGGTTGCCTTCGTCGTTGCCAGTGCGGCGAAAGTATTCTCGCCCCAGCCAGTCTAGGCCAAACAAGACCGCTACGGCATAGAGGGCTAATCCGCCTAGCTGTAGTGGTAGGCTGTACCAGGAAAATTCCCCTTGATGGATGGAGACACAAACGGCTAAAACCATCAAGGCGCTAATGTCGGTAAAAATGGTGGCTCCTACCGTGACGGTCACGGCTTCGTTGCGCACGACCCCTAAACGCTGCACCAGCGGATAGGCCAATAAGGTATGGGACGCAAACAAAGAGCCAATCAAAATTGAGGCATTCCAGCCGAAGCCAAAAACCTGTCCGACCAGAGTGCCAATCGCCAGGGGTACTAAAAAGGTAGCCAGACCAAAACTCAGGGAGCGATCGCGGGTTTTGCGAAACGCCTGCATGTTGATTTCTAAACCCGCCACAAACATCAGGTAAATTTTGCCAATGTCTGAGAGCAATTTGATCGTTTCGCTGTTGGGATCCAGCAGCCGCAGCCCGTATGGCCCTAAAACGACACCCGCCATCAGCAAGCCGACTAACCCCGGCAGCCGAAAACGCTCAAACAGGGGTGGCACTGTCAAGCTGACGAGTAGCAAGATGGTGAAAGAAACAATCGGGTTGGCTGCCAACCAGACAGGAAGCTGTTCCATTAATTCAAGACTCCGGAAGACACGCGCTGGGTCTGAGACTTAAAACCGCATAGGCAGCAGTCTCCGAGGGGGATGCCGCTTGATGGGTGTCTTATCTAGGTCTGCCAGCGATCGCCAGTCGGCGATCGCGCCGCTGGCGTGGCTAAGGCAGGAATTGAGGGATGGATACCTTTGGGCTAAAGCTGAGCTACTCCATCTTATCGGTAGAGTATTTCTATTATTCAGTGCCCTCACGGTTGAGAGCAAGCCCGTACCTGCCGCCCAGGGTCAGAATGAGCCGATCTAGGGTCGCTGGATAATCTGTTCGAGCACTCGGCGCTTGTTGCGGCTATCGATACCGATGAGCCGTACGTAATCGTCTGGATGGCTAGCCAAACAGCGCTCTAAGGCAGAAAGGGCTTCGGTAGGGTTGTGGGTTTGAATCGCAGCGCAGCTTTGCCAGGAGTTGGTGCGAAAGCGCCGCTGATCGACATGTTCTACACCCACCTGGTAGCCCTGCTGTAGCAGGTGATGAACCTGGTTGACGGTTTCTGAATTGAGCTGGGGGCTAGAAGCAGATGGGGCTGCGGAGGGGACAGCGGCTGGAGCGTTGCCATTGGGGGTCGGCGAGTAGCTGCGGTAAAACCCCTGCGGCTGGGGGGCACGAGCAGGTTGAGCTTGCAGCGCTTGGTTGTACTCACGTACCAGACCCATGGTTTGGACGCGGCCTTGTTCGCTTACCATTTGCTGGCCTACGTCTAGCAGGTGAGCCAAGTTGAAATTGGGTTTGCGAAAGCTGGGCGGCTGCTCAGTGTTGACGACGTTACGAGAGATATTTTCAACGCCAACGGCCTGAATAAAGTCGAGAATTTGTTCGTCGTAGATGCGCGATCGCAGGGCACCAAAGAAATCAATCGCCTGATTAGCAAAAGTATCGACGAGTTGTTCGATTTCTGACTGAGAGAGGCCATCGGCAGCAAAAATGCCGCCTACAATACCAACGCGATCGCGATGGTCGGGTTCCCAATAAAACTTTTCCATGCGCCCATCTCGAATCAGCGGCGCATAGAGGGTCGAGAAGTCGTTCCCCGTCACAATAATTGGAATGCGCTGAATCGGCTTATCGTCATAACTGCCAGGAAGCTGCACGTTTGTAGGCGTATCAGCAATGTTCATCAGCGTGTTATTGACGAGCTGAGTGTTGACCGTATATTGGGTGGTGGCATCAAAACGCCCAGCGCCTGCGTCTAAGTCGTTGATCATCAGAACCGCCATCACCCCCCGCACCCGCACCAGTTCAGCCGCTTCCCGATAGCGCAGCCGCACCAACCGCGCCGGATCACCCGCGTCAGGGCTTTCTAGTTCGCCCCCGGAAATATGCACCACCTCAATTCCCATGCGCTCGTAAACCAGCTCGCACTGAAAGGTTTTGCCTTCTCCTTTACGCCCGTGTACGCCCAAAATCAGCGGCACCTTAACCTGAGGCAAATTGAGAAAGTTCTTGGTAATGTGAACGGCAAGCTTGTTGAGAAAGCGGGGAGAAACGTAATAAGTCATATCGTTAAGTGGGTCTGCACCTAGTTATTATCTCGTTTGGGGTGGCTTTAACGGTGTCTTTGAAGCGATAGAAATTGCCGATGAAGCTAACAATCTTAAGTTATGAAATGATGACACTGGGCTAAGCCATTTTAGCCTTTAGACGGTCTGCGCCAGTGGCTAAGCGGCTATTTTTGTTCAAATTCAGCGGCATCCGGCAAAACCCCAGCGGCTTAAACGAGCCAGATCGCAGTTGTAGCCACCTCTGTTGAACCGTTTAAACGGCTGAAAGCCGTTGGCAGAAAAGCGTTTTGCTGCCCGCTACCTTTAGCTATACTTCAATTCAGGAGGTTTTTGGATGAGCGTAGCCGATTTCATTCGTCAGTTGTTTGCAGCTAGTAATCTGGGGCTGCTGCTGGGATCAGCCGCGATCGCCCAAACACCCCCGCGCGATTTTGTCGTGAGTCGTGACTGTGCGGCTAGCCTGACTCAACTCATTACCCAGATTGAAACCGGACGCACTGCCGACGTACTGGCAACAGACTATGCCTTGGCCGATTGGGGCTATGCCGATGGCTACCCCGAAACCGCCAGCCAAGCTGTGATTTTGCGGCTAAGCGGTACAGCCGCCCCTTCGGTAATGAACTCACCCCGATTGATGACGGCGCTAAGCGATCGCTTGATAGCGGGTTGCGCCCCGGTCAGCCTGGTGATTTTTCAACTTGATCAGCCGTTTGCCGAGTTGATGTATGGGCGAGTTGGCGATCGCGTTCAACCGTTTACCTGTATGGACTCGACGGCTCATACCTATCCCGCCTGGGGCGAAATGGTTTGTCTGGAGTAAGCGACCAGTCTTCAGCTTAGAGATAGAGCTGTCGCCACCAGGGTTAGATACTTCAATGGTTGCCAGCCGCTGCCAGCAAAGCTGCCTTTTGCCATAGCCCCGTTTGGGGGTGGGGCTACCCGCCTGACTTCAAGCTGTCTACCTTGCGGGTAAACAGGTCAATCAGCAACGTAATCACCCGCTGCTTGCGCAGTTTAATGTTGGCTGTTACCGACATGCCCGACTGCAAGGTTAAGGTTTGACCGCTGGTTTCTAAAGCCTGCTGCTGCAACTCAATTTCTGCTGGAAAGCGATAGAAGGGATAAACCTGATCCGGGGGCAGCGCATCTGAGCCAATTTGTCTCAGCGTGCCATCGATATCGCCAAACTCGCTGTAGGGAAAAGCATCAATCCGGACATCGACAACCTGCCCCTGCTGAATAAAGCCAATATCGCGGTTGGTTACAAAGACCCGCGCAACCAAACTCTCTTGCGGCACAATTTCTAAAATTGGCTCGCTGGTATTAGCCACATAGCCCGCTTCGTTTGCTTTGAGGTTAAACACGGTGCCGCTGACGGGTGCCCGCAGTTCTTGATAAGTCAGCGTTTGCTGAAGCTGCTGAAGCTGACTGTTGATGTCTTCGAGTTGTTTTTCGTTTTCTAAAACCTGTTTGGTGAGCTGGCTGTCAATTTGAGCAATTTCTGTGTTGTTGGCAGCAATGCGATTGAGCAATTCTTCGCGCGAGACGGCATTAGCGTTGAGCAATTGCTGTCTGGACTGGGCGATCGCAATGGTTAGCCGTTCGCTTTCTTTTTGCAGGCTTTGAACTTCTGCTTGACGGTTGTTGAGTTCTTGCTGCTGCTGTAGGTAGGGAATTTTAGCAACAGCGCCAGCTTCTTCGAGAGCGCCCAAGCGCCCTACGATATCTTGTTGCACCTGCAGGGCACTACGGGCATTAGCCAGTTCCACCTGGGTGCGCTCTAGCTGGCTAGTGAGCTGATCAACTTCTAGCGCCACGGCTGAAATGCGGCTGCTATCTTCGGCTTGGGAGGCCGCTAGTCGCTGGCGTTGATCGGGTGTGAGGTTTGCACCGCTGCCCCCCTGAAGCTGGGTTTGATAGAGCTGATTTTCGGCAATATAGGCGGCTCGGTTGCTGGTAAGCTGCGTGATTTCGGGCGCAAGCCCTGTTGCAGAAGCGGCGATCGGCGCACCTTGCAACTGCGCGCGGTAATACTGATTTTCTTCTACCAGCTTTTTTTGCACCTCTTGCAGAGCATTAATTTCCGCCTGGGCTGCTGTTTGGTCAAAGCTTACCAGCAAATCGCCCTGCTCAACGGGGTCGCCTTCTTCGACGTGAATTTGGGCAACAACACCCCCTACAGGCGCTTGAACGGGCTGCACAACCCCCTCTGGTTCTAACTTGCCCTGGGCAGGAATGGCGACTTCCACCTTAGCCAAACAGGCCCACGCCACCATAGCACTGGTGACGCCAACAATCGTCCAGACGACAGCACGCGACCAGCGGGGCGATTGGCGTAAAAGCACATCGCGATCGAAATGACTCCCCCCGGCAAGCGGGCGGTGCGGCGGGGGTGGGGGTGGGGATACGGGCAGTGACTTGGCGTGGCCATTGCTTGCAGCACTGCGGATAGTATTGGCTGGCCTCATGGCTAGATTCCTTTAGAGCAGTTGAGTAGCTGGACAAATAAGAAGCGTTATACCAAGTTGGTCTGCTGTTGATAGAGACAGTAATAGCGACCCTGAAGTGCCATCAGTTCGGCGTGGGTGCCTTGTTCAACCGCAGCCCCTTGATCCATCACCAAGATTTGGTCGGCAGACTGAATGGTGTTGAGGCGATGGGTAATAAAAAAGACAGTGCGGCCTTCGGCCCACTCCATCAGATTGTGGCTGACCTGGCGTTCGGTATCGTAGTCGAGGGCGCTGGTAGCTTCGTCTAAAATTAGCAAACGCGGGTTTTGCAAAATAGTGCGGGCGATCGCAATGCGCTGCCGCTGCCCGCCGGAAAGCGAAGATCCCCGCTCACCCACGCGGGTGTTGTAGCCCAAGGGCAGGTTCATAATAAAGTCGTGGGCGCAGGCAATTTGAGCCGCAGTGATAATCGCTTCGGTTTCGGCATCGGGGTTAGTCAAGGCGATGTTTTCTTGAATGGTGCCTTCAAACAGCAGGCTATCTTGGGGCACAATGCCCACCTGTCGCCGCAGCGAGTAGAGTTCGACCTTAGAAATATCGTAATTGTCGATTAAAATACGGCCCGAATCAGGGTTGTATAAGCGCGGCAGCAGCTTCATCAGCGTACTTTTGCCTGAACCGCTTAAGCCGACAATCCCCACAAATTGACCTGCCGCAAACTCCAGGTTGACATTTGCCAGTTGCAGCGGCCCCGAAGAAGCAAACCGAAAAGAGACATTTTCATAACGGACGTTGCCAGCCAGTTCCGGCATGGGGATCTGGTAGCGGTTGTCTTCGTCCGCTTCTTGAGGATGATCCAAAATATCGCTCAGTCGCTCTAGCGACAGGGCGGTTTCTTGGAAGTTTTGCCAAATCTGCGCCAGCCGCAAGAGCGGCGCGGTTACGTAACCCGAAATAATTCGGAAAGCAATGAGCTGACCGAGAGAAAGTTCTCCTTGCAGCACCAAATAGGCACCCACCCACAGCACCAGCAGGGCTGAGAGTTTGTTTAAGAAGTTGCTGCTAGAGCCAGCGGTGGTTGAAGTTAGCACAGTATTGAAGCCAGCGCTAACGTAGCGGGCATAGTGGTCTTGCCACTGCCAGCGGGTTTTGAGTTCAATATTTTGGGCTTTGACGGTTTGAATACCAGAGAGGGCTTCAACCAAATAGGATTGGGTCGAAGCATTGCGCTCTGCCTTCGTGCGCAATTGTCGCCGCACAATGGGCGAAACAATCAGCGTTAGGCCGATAAACAATGGAATGCTAGCCAGCGCCACCAGCGTTAGCACCCAGCTATAGATCAGCATAACGATGATGTAGAGCAGCGAAAAAACCGCATCTAGCACCACCGTCAGGGCTGTACCCGTTAAAAACTGGCGAATATTCTCTAACTCGTTGACGCGGCTAGCCAGTTCGCCTACTGGACGGCGATCGAAGTAGCGTAAAGGCAACCGCAGCAGGTGGTCGATAATTTCTGAACCCAGTGCCATGTCGATCCGGTTGGTGGTATCGACAAAAAGGTAAGTGCGCAAGCTGGTGAGCAGCGCTTCGAAGACCGCTACTACTACCAGTAAAATGCCGAGAACCTGCAAGGTATCAATGCTGTTTTGCACAATTACCCGGTCAATAATCACCTGCACCATCAGGGGATTGGCTAGACCAAAGAGCTGGACAAAAAATGAGGCAATAAAAACTTCGATCAAGACGCTACGGTAGCGTTTGAGTGAGGGCAAAAACCACTGCAAGCCAAAGCGTTTGCTGGGAGTTTCGGCGGTGCGCTCTAGCAGCAGCAGTTCGCCTTCTTCGCCCCAGGTTTCCTGAAATTCTAAGGGGGTACGGCGAATGATGCCCACTTCGGGAACAGCCAGTACCAGGCGTCGTGCGGTTGCCTCGTAGAGAATGGCAATGCCTTCTTGCCAGCTAATCAGCGCTGGGGTGGGCAAACGCGAAAGCTTATCGACAGGGACTTTTGCCAATTGGGTTTTGAGACCCATCATTTCAGCGATCGCGCCGCAAGGAGGCAGCGAAAGTTTTCCGGCTCGGGTTACCTGATTAGCCACAATACGGCGAATGACGTCGCGCCGAAAGGGCAGGTTAAATTGCTGGCTGAGCATTTGAAAGCAGGCCAGCGGATTGCCCACCTCGCCCCGCCCCCGAACGTAGGGATAGGGGGTCAGCGGTTCAGGGGTATCTTCGGCAATAACTTCGGTGTCTGCTTCAGCGTAGGGAATGGTGTCTGGGTCGAGCGGCAGGCGATCGACCGCTTCACCCTCGGCGATCGCAGTGGGATCCTCCGTTGGCAAATAATCAGTGGGCTGAAATCCCACTAAGCGAGCCTGTCCGCCCACAACTTGCACCGCTGCTGTGGCGTCTGTTGCCAGCCATTCGCCCGACGTTTGCTGATTGACAACGCCGCTGCTGATCATCCAGTTGCGGTTGCGATTGAGGTTGTGTAGGCGAGCTTGCCCAGAGGGCAGGTAGCAAACGATGGCACCGCTAGCCGCTTGGGTAATCAGCTGACGCAAATCGCCCGGATCGTGGGCGGCATCGGCTAGAACTTTGCTCAAAAGGTCAAAAGCTTCTGCCAGGTGACACTGATAGCGCAACTGGCGGCCAAATTCGGGATAATCTTCTAGCGATCGCAAAAATGCCTGTGCTGGCAAGGTGAGGCACGTCACCTCGGTTGAGGCCAGCACCGTCTCACACGGAATGCCGCGCACCAGCCCAGCAATGCCGATTAGTTCACCTTTACCCAGGCGCTTGAGCGTGACTGGCTCTTGGGTGCGGGGGTCGTATCCCAGCAGTCGCGCCTGTCCCTCTAGCAAGATGGCGATTTGATGGGGCAGGGTTTCTCGCCGCAGAATCGGTTGACCCATGCGATAGCGCAGGGGTTGGGCCACAGCCGATAGGCGCACCAGTTCGGTTTCGGGTAGCTGTCTAAAGCGCTGGATTCCCTTTAAGACATCTAAGATCGACGATTGGGTATAAGTCATAAGCTAGGGGATAGTAGGTGCCCAGGGGATCGACTCGCTTACCTTGACTCAAAAATCAGCAGACTATCCGGACTCTTTTGCAAAATTTTTGCCGCCTCTGAGCCAGTGCCCAGCAGTTGGGGGGCAATTTCAGGTTAATAGCTGAGGGTTAACGTTCTTTAGGATATCGGTTAGCCAACCCCAGAAGACAGCCGTAAGATCGATGACTTCTGCGGTGTTGCTTTATACCAGCAGCCGCAGCGCTGGCGGGCTGGTTGTTTTCAGAGGCTTAGCCGCCACCGCCAGCCTCAAAACGCATCTATTTTTTGGCGACGTTGGCCTTACCCAACAGCGTATTGACTTTGCTGATGATAATGCAGCGAATGCAGGCCGGAAAAGCCACTAAAATTAGCAAAATTTCTACCCCAATTTGCAAGGGCGTCGGCGTTAGGGCAAATCCCCAAACCAAAAACCCCACACCCGTCAGGGTAGAGGTGATCACCAAAATTTCTTCTTGTAACCGCAGGCTGGTTAACAGTAGAGCAAAGCCAATAGCGAGCAAGAGTAAATAAGTCATAGGCGATCGCCGCGTGCTTTCAACCTTTAATTTTGCTTTAAGTGAAAGCCAAATTGATAGCTTAGGAGCCAATCATGGTTGTGCCCTTGCCCTTAAGCTTTCTGCCAAGTCGGGCGTAGCAATAGGGTCATTGCAGACGGGCAAACCTAACAGCTTCTCTAGGAACGGCTAGGTTCTAGTGAAAGTTCGAGCCGTTCGCCGGGTTGAGGGGTTAATATCTGGGCGGTTAAATGGCGATCGCCCATAGCCTGCTGTAGCTGATCTACGCTGCCTTGAGACTGCATCAGCGGTGGCAAAACGCCTTCATACGTCACCTCGCTGGCATCAGCGGTGGGCAAAATAATTTGGGGATTGAGCAGTTGAGCCACCTCTAGCGCTCCTGGCTGGCCACGAATCAACGTGCCCGCTACTGGCAAAGCCAAACTCACAATCGGGGTAATGGCTACATCTACGCCACCTATTTGCTTTAACGATTCGTCTGGATAGCCGTGAGGTTCGTAGTAAAGACTCAAACCCGACTGCAAATCACGAATCAGATAGCCGTTTTCGGTCAAAAATGGGCCAATAGGTGCCCCCGGAAACGCTTTGATAGCGATCGCGCCGTCTAGAACAAATTCTTCACCATGTTCTAACGACGTTACCTGGCTATAGCCTAACCCCTCAGCAACTCTGGCTCCGTTGGGCGACGCCACCACAGGCAGCGCCGGGTTGAGACGCTTTAGCGTCGGTGGATGGGCGTGATCTTCTAAACCCTGTGACAGCAAAATCAGGTCAATATCAGGCGGAATTTCGTAAAACCGAGGTCGCACACCTTTGATCAACCAGGAAAAGTGGTTAAACACCAGCGTATCTACCAGCCAGGGATCTAGCAAAATTCGCTTATCGGCTAGCTCAATTAGCCAGGAATTGACGTCAAACCAGGTAATAAACATAAAACGCGATCGGGGCTTACTGGCTTCTATTGTAGGGTTCATAACGCTTTATTAAGAAAACGTTATTTTCCCTAAAAGTGAGGAAATTGCCTTATATCAAGTGATCCCCGTATAATGCCTGAGTTCACGGTTGTTAAAACAAGCTAAAGCTTGGGCGAGTTTACGCCAGAGTGATTAATGCGTCATCGAATTCCTGAACATTACACCGTCTTGGTTGCCCGCACGGGTAAAGAGCCGCTAACGCTCTCTTTTCGGCCCTTGTCGCTGCTGGTCTTGGCGTTGGTGCTGGTCGGCACACCGCTGAGCTGGCTGACGATTACGATGGTGACGTTAGTACGGTCTAATCTACAACTGGCTGAAGAAAACCAGGATCTCACCGAAACAGCCAACGAGGTACTGGTAGAGCTAGATTCTCTCGATGCCGAAGTCAGCCATTTACGCCAGCGAGCCGGGTTATCTCAAGAGTCTCGCTCTCAAGCGTCACCCCGCGTACCCCAAGGCGGCGTAGCAGGTGATGCCAGCGCTCAAACCCTGTTTCAAGTTGCCCAGCAGCGGCTACCCGCTTTAGCTACCGACTTAAAGGCTCAGGTCAAGCCAGCTTTAGAGCAAACTTTAGCGGCTGAAGCTGCCGCTGCCGCTGCCTACCCGGACGGCTTGCCGCTCAAGGGCACTTTTGAAGTGTCGTCTGAGTTTGGCCTGCGGCGTAACCCGTTTGGACGGCTCCGCTATGAACTACACCAGGGAATTGATTTCAAAGGCCCCTATGGCATGCCGATACACGCCACGGCTGATGGGGTAGTAAAGCGGGCTGAAAATTCTGGTGGTTATGGCAATCATGTCATTTTGGATCATGGTTACCAGCACCAAACGCTGTATGGTCACCTGTCAAAGTTGGCAGTTGAGGTAGGCGATCGCGTTGAGCGAGATCAGGTGATTGGTTACTTGGGTAATACCGGGCGATCGTCTGGCCCGCATTTGCACTACGAAGTCCGCCGCCAAGAGAAACCCGTTAACCCGCGCTATTATCTACCGCTGAGCGATCGCGCTCAAAACTCACATTGAGGATTTTGCCATGTTTGGACGACGCCAAAACCCATCTGCCAGCTTTACCTATGTCGGGGTGGGCAGCCACTTTCAGGGTGACTTGAGAGTAGATGGCAACCTGCGGTTAGATGGAGCCGTTTATGGAGATGTCTTGGTTAAAGGAGACGTTGAAATTGCGGCTGATGGTGCGGTTGAAGGCTCCGAACTCAGCGGCCACAATATTGTGATTCACGGCCAAGTCAAAGCCCGCGTGGTTGCCACAGGTAAGCTTTCGCTCAGCCGTAGTGCCCACGTAGAAGGCGACATCACAGCCACGGCTCTCGATATGGAAGCAGGCGCTTTTTATGTAGGCCATATTGCTACGGCTCAACCACAAGCGCTACCAGGAACGCAGCCGTCGCTGAGTCTGGCAGGTTCATCGGTGGTTTCGCCAAATGGGTTAGGATCAGAAAACTCTCATTTCTAATCCACCAGCATGGGCAACACCTTCGGCCACCTGTTTCGCATCACCACCTTTGGAGAGTCGCACGGCGGCGGCGTGGGCGTAGTTATTGACGGTTGCCCCCCCCGCCTAGAAATTTCTGCCGCTGACATTCAGCAAGAGCTAGATCGACGGCGACCAGGACAAAGCAAAATCACCACGCCACGCAAAGAAACTGACACCTGCGAAATCGTTTCGGGCGTTTTTGAGGGCAAAACGTTAGGGACACCAATTACCGTCTTAGTGCGCAACAAAGACACGCGCCCGCAAGATTATGACGAGATGGCTCGTACGTATCGCCCTTCTCACGCTGATGCGACCTACGACGCCAAATATGGCATTCGCAACTGGCAAGGAGGGGGGCGCTCTTCCGCCCGCGAAACCATTGGTCGGGTAGCCGCAGGGGCGATCGCTAAAAAAATCCTCAAGCTAGTAGCTGGCGTCGAAATTGTCGGCTATGTCAAGCGAATTCAAGACCTTGAAGCCACGATTGACCCTAACACCGTCACTCTGGCGCAAGTTGAAAGCAATATTGTTCGCTGCCCCGACGCCGAAGCCGCCGAGCGCCTGATCGATCGCATTGAAGCGGTGCGCGACCAGGGGGATTCGATTGGCGGCGTGGTGGAGTGTGTGGCTCGCCAGGTGCCGAAGGGCTTAGGTTCCCCTGTATTTGACAAGCTCGAAGCGGATCTAGCCAAGGCGGTGATGTCGCTCCCGGCTAGCAAAGGCTTTGAAATTGGTTCTGGCTTTGCGGGAACGCTGCTGACTGGTAGCCAGCACAACGACGAATTTTACCGTGACGAAGCGGGCGAAATTCGTACCCGTACGAACCGCTCAGGGGGTACCCAAGGCGGCATTGCCAACGGCGAAAATATTATTATCCGCGTGGCCTTCAAGCCCACCGCCACCATTCGCAAAGAACAGCGCACTGTCAGCCACACGGGAGAAGAAACTGTCCTAGCTGGCAAGGGACGCCACGACCCTTGTGTGCTACCGCGAGCCGTGCCCATGGTCGAAGCGATGATGGCGCTGGTGCTGTGTGATCATCTGCTGCGGCACCAGGCTCAGTGTCAGTTGCTACAGCCATGAAACACGTTTCCTTAAAGACCCTGCCAGAAGAAGCCGTTTCCCACAACCCAGCGATCAAAAAGCGGGTTTTGCTGCGCTCAGGTGATTTGCCCCACCTGACCAATTTTGCCCAAGCCCGCTTTAGCCCCGGTCAGTTGGCTGCGGCTCATGCCCACAAAGATATGTGTGAAGTCTTTTTTGTCGAGGCAGGAGACGGTATTATCCGAATTAATAACACCGATTACGAACTGCAAGTAGGTACCTGTATTGCCGTCGAACCGGGTGAGGTTCACGAAGTCATCAATACGGGAGCCGTAGATTTGGTGTTGACTTACTTCGGGTTGGCGGTCTAGAGGGGGCGTGACGGTGACCTCAGAACGCTACTAACGATTTGTTGCTGTTGCTGAGAGGGTATCTGATGAAGTTGCAAAGTTCCTACACTGAGGCTGTAGAAGTTGACGTCGCTCAACTGGTAGACACTTTTATTGCCAATCGTTGTATCTCGTACGATCAGTATCGAGAGCTTTCTCGGGTGGTCTTAGCCGATGGCACTGTAGATGAATTAGAACGGTGCCAGATCAATCGTTTGTTTGATGCCATTCAAATGGGAATGGTCAAAATTGTCGGCTAGAAATTACCAGAGTGGCCACCGAACGGTTACTCTAATCGCTGACTTCTTGCCACAGGTGCGTAGTTTGGCGCAGACTACGAAAGTCGCCATTGCCCAGAATGAGATGATCGAGCAGCGGCACACCCAAGAGATGAGCGGCGGCTAGCAGTTGCCGGGTTAAGCTAACATCTTCGGGGCTGGGTTCGAGGTTGCCAGAGGGATGATTGTGCGCCACGATCGCTCGAGTTGCACCTTGCCGTAAAATTTCTCGAAAAATATCGCGTGGATGAGCCAAGGTTTCAGTAGCTGTGCCAATTGTGACAACCTGAGTGCCTAAGAGCCGATGTTTAATATCTAAAAAGACAATTGCAAAGCGCTCTTGAGTTTGCCACATCAGCTCGTGGCTGAGGGCTGCCGCCGCGATCGCTGGATCGTCCACAATCGCTCGTTCAGGTGGCTTCGAAGCCAGCACGCGTCTACCCAACTCTAAAGCAGCTAGAATAGAAGCCGCTTTAGCCGCGCCAATGCCTGGAATTTGCATCAGTTCGTGAGCAGAAACCTGGCGTAGGGCCGTCAACGGGTCAACTTGGTCTTGCCCTAAAACTTGCAAAATGTATTGCCCCAACCCCACTGCTGACAGTTTGCCTGCGCCTTGGCCAGTGCCGAGTAAAATAGCAATCAGTTCAGCCGTGGCTAAATTCTTAGCGCCGTAAGCAAACAATCGCTCACGCGGACGTTCGCTAGCGTGCATATCAGCTACTCGAACGCAGTAAGAAGTCATAGATGCACGCTGACGGTCGGTAAAGGGTAAGACAAATGCTTTTTTAGTAAACCCAAATGCCTCATTCACCCTACTATCGCCTATGACATTTGCTGATTTAAATCCCCAAACTATTCGTGCGATTAGAAAGAGCCTGCTGCGGTTTAGCTGTTTAGACGTCCCCCCCCGGCTCACTGAAGCAGAAGCTGCCGAAATTCGTCAGTTTTTGCAGCAGTTGAATGAAGCCTCTGATTATCAAACGCTTGGCATCTGTGCCGACAGCGTCGCAGAGGCTAAAGTGGCTATGGAAAGCTATCTCAAAGCTTTGGGGGTTGACGTTGTCCTTAACCTGCCGGAAAAATCAGGGGCTATTTACCTCAAATTCAACACACTCAAGGGCATGTGGTACCTCGATGACTATAGCGGCCCCTCTAGAGGGGTTTTGGTGTCTTATCATGCGGCGGCAACCGACGAGGTCAATGGCACCTACGGGCCCCTGCCTCTCGATCTATTTGAGGCTTAAAAATGAGTGGCTAGAGAGCCACCGCAGCGATTAAGTCGGCGGTCATTTCAAAGTTGGCCGTCACCGTCTGCACATCATCGAGGTCTTCGAGGGCATCCATCATTTTGAGCAGCGATCGCGCCTGATCGGCATCGCTCACAGTGATGATGTTGGCCGGAATCCAGCGCAGTTCTACGTCAGAAACCTGGTAGCTTTGCCGCAGGGTTTGGCTAAGGGTTTCGAGGGCAGCCGGGGCGCAAGTTACTTCAGCACCTGCGGTTTCGTCAACTTCTGTTAGCTCGTAGGTTTCAGCCCCTCCTTCTAGAGAGGCTTCTAGCAGCGCTTCTTCCTCTAGAGGTCCCCGGAGCGAAACCACGCCTTTTTGCTCAAACATCCAGCCAACACAGCCTGTTTCTCCTAGATTGCCGCCATTTTTGCTAAAAGCCGCCCGCAAATCGGCGGCGGTGCGGTTGCGGTTGTCGGTGAGGGCTTCGATCAAAACGGCCACTCCGCCAGGGCCGTAACCCTCGTAGCGAATTGCTTCGAGGCTGTCGCTATCGCCTTCGAGCTGGCCGCTGCCTTTGGCGATCGCTCGTTCAATGTTGTCGTTGGGCACGCCAGCCGCTTTGGCTTTGTCAATGGCGGTACGTAACTGAAAATTACCTTCGGGATCGCCGCCACCGCTGCGAGCGGCGACAATAATTTCGCGCGAAAGCTTGGCAAAGACTTTGCCTTTAACCGCATCGACGCGAGCTTTTTGGCGCTTAATGTTCGCCCATTTGCTATGACCTGCCATATCTAGTTGCTATTTCAACGCTAAGCCGAGAGCAAAATTTGCCTGATTTTTAGTCTACCGCTCTGCCTGAAGCAGCCGTCTGCTCAACAGCTATTAACCAGCTAGCAAGAAGAGCGCGACCAGAGGAGCCAATCGGCTAAACCTGCTGGCGATCGCTTAGCTCAATTGAGCAGCTTTTAGAGCAGCGCCAATCAGCCCCACCTGAGGGTTTAACACGATATGGACGGGCACTTTTTCTAGCAAGCCACTAACGCGCCCCTTTTGGCCAAAAGCGCTCATAAAACTGCCAGCCCGCATAAGCGTGATGTTTTTAGCCGCAATACCGCCAGCAATATACAGACCGCCATAGGGCAAGAGCTTTAGCGCCAGGTTTCCAGCTTCGGCACCATAAGCTTCAACAAAAATATCCATAGCTTTTTGCGATAGCGGATCGCTTTGGGCGACGGCAGCTTGAGCGATCGCGGCGGCTGGGTCAACTGATTTGGGCTGTTTTCCGGCCTCTCGCTCCCAGGTAGTGACGATGCTGGCAATTTCAGCCGACTCGCTGGCAAACTGGCGATCGCGCAAAAACTGATAGAGGGCAACAATCCCCTGACCGGAGATCACCCGCTCGGCTGAGACACGGTTGATGCTGTGTTTGTCTAACAGGTACTTTTGTAGCTGAAATTCTAGTTCTGAACGGGGAGCAAAATCGGCGTGGCCGCCTTCAGAAGGATAAACCTGATAGTATCCCCCCTGATGAATCAAAAAGCCCTGCCCCAAACCTGTACCTGCGCCAATGATGGCGATAGGAGCGTGAGCTTGAGGATCACCCGCTTGCAGCGTTTCAATGTCGGCGGCTTGTAGCCCTAAGATGCCGTAGCCCACCGCTTCAAAATCGTTGATCAGTTCAACCTGTTTCAAACCCAACTCAGATTGAAGCCGATCGCTGGCTAAAAACCAAGCCAGATTGGTGAGGCTAGACGTATGGTTGACCACCGGGCCAGCGATGGCAAAGCAGGCCACTTCTGGATCGGGTTGGGTTTGAGTCGCCGCAGCGGCTTCTTGCAGAAACTGCTGCACCATTGGCACCAAATCGGTGAAGTCGGCGCTGGCGTAGCGATCTTCGTGCAGCGTCACTAACGTTTGTTTCGCAGTTTGGGTTTGAGTCGCCCCATTTTTATCGACTTTTACCAACCGCAGGATCGTTTTAGTCCCGCCAATATCCCCGGCTAAAAGCTGTGTCATAACTGGATTAGGTTGAGAGTAGCTAAACTAGACAACTAGAAAACCTCAGGTCAACCCTGAGAGCAAATTGCTCGGTTTGATTGCCGGATGGAGCAATCAGCAGGTAGCAAAGCCGATTTTTAACGCCCTTAACCCCTCAGGCTTTTGCCAGTTGTCTATCGCTTACATACTATAGAAGCCCACGTTTGTTTATATCTGAAAACGGGCTGAGATTTTAGCTGCCCGTTGGCGCGGTTGCTAGAGCGCGATTGAGCTTGCCGCTGCGATAGCCTTCTAGATCTAACGTCACGTAGGCAAATCCCAGGTTTTGAAAAGCACTGACCAGGCTGGGCAGGTCGGTGGTTGAAACAAATGAGCGGATTTGTTCGGGGGGTAGCTCAATCCGGGCGGTGTCGGCTTCGGATCGCACGCGCAAATTTTGGAACCCTAAATCACGCAGATAACGTTCTGCCCGACCCACCCGCTGTAGCTTTTCGACGGTAATTGCTTCGCCGTAGGGAAAGCGAGAACTCAAGCATGGTTGAGCAGGTTTGTCCCACCAGGGTAAGCCGAGGTGCTGGGCAATTTGGCGCACTTCAAGTTTGCTGATGCCAACTTCGGCTAAAGGCGATCGCACCCCTCGTTCGCGGGCGGCTTGAATACCGGGGCGGTAGTCGTGCAGGTCGTCGGCGTTGACCCCGTCTACCACGTAGGGATAGCCTCGCTGGGCAGCGAGAGGTTTGAGCGTGTCGTGTAGCTCACTTTTGCAAAAATAGCAGCGGTTTACCGGGTTGGCCGCGTAGTTAGGATTATCCATTTCGTGGGTTTGTACCACCTCATGCCGAATGCCAATTTCGGCTGCCTGGAGGCGGGCTTCTTCTAAGTCTTCCGGCATCAGCGAGGGAGACGCTGCCGTCACGGCCAAAGCGCGATCGCCTAAAATATCCTGCGCCACTTTGACGACCAGCGTGCTGTCAATGCCGCCAGAGTAGGCAATCAGCGCCTGATCCATCGTTCTAAAAATTGATTGCAGCTTTGCTAATTTTTCGGCCACCATAGCTTTGTCTGAGCGCGGACGCGTTGAGTTTCTTGTCTCTAGCCTAGCAATGAAACTGATTCTCCGGTTTGGGCGGCGCGGCGGGCAGCGTCGGCTACTTGCAGGGCATACAGGCTAGCGGTATTAGAAACATAAAGCGGCGTTCCGCTGGTGAGATAATCCAGTACGCTCTCGGTGTCTTTGGCAAAAAGACCCCGTCGGCCACCCACCTCAAGCGGGTGTTCGCCGGCGGCTGTCAGCAGCGTTCCGGTGTCGCCTTCAAAAACCAGTCCCCCTTGGGCGGCGTGGACTTCCATGCGGCGCGAAGCCGCCCAGATGTGTTCGCCTTTGCCGTAGGTAACTTCTGCTAGCAGCCCACTGGTAAAGCTAAGCTGAGCTGTACACAAACAAGACTTAAAATAGCCAGCGGTCGCGCGATCGCTAGAAAACTGGCAGCCTACCTTTGCCACCGCGCCAAACAGGTTCGTCAGCCGATGCACGCGAGATAGCGCCGCCATGAGCGGAAAGCCAAAGCGATCGCCGTGGTAAGTCCACCGTTGCGGCGCTGGACGCTGGGGGTTGAGGGTGCTATAGCGCACGTAGTAAGGCTGGCCGATGGTCGGCAGGTGGCTTTGCATGGCAACGTGCAGCCCGCCTAACAGTTCGATATGCTCAATGTGGAGCAAGCGCTGTCGCTGCTGAGCCAGTTCAATCAGCTTGGCGGCTAGATCAACGTCTAGAGCAAGGGGATATTCCACCACGACATGCTTATTGGCTTGCAGGGCAGCCTGTACCATTGAACCGTGGTCGCTGTTAATACCACAAATACAAATTAAGTCGAGATCGCGGCGCTCGATCAGCGCTTGCCAGTGGGGGGCAACTTCAGCCCCGTGGTTTTGGGCAAACTCAGCCGTGTGTGCTGGCGTGTGTCCGGCGACACTGAGCAACTGCGATCGCGGGTCTGACTGAAAGGTTTCGGCTCTGAGCTTGGCGGCATAGCCCGTGCCAATCAGCCCCACTGAAACTGGGCGGGCGGAACCAGACTGAGAAGACATTGACACAGTGTTTTACTTTAGGGGAGCTTTAGTAGTCACAATACAAGAATTGAAGGCTGGATTCGGCTGCTCAAGGCTTTGAAAAACACGGGCATTCTCTGGACTATTTCTAATACAAACCATACTCACAAAGAAATATAAATAATTCTTATAATACAAAGAATTTTTAATCGTTTAATTCAAATCAATGACGGATCAATTAGCGTGATTAAAAACGTCGCAAAATCCCATTCCGCTGCTTTTTCGGGCATTCCTGAAGAAAAGGGAGGGTGCCACCTATAAGTAAATTGGGCAAAAAATGCTTGGTTTGATTATGAATCCCGTTCAACTAAATTGAGCTGTAGCTGACACAGGATTCGGGTTTTCCCGTAGTATCAGAAATGGAGTTAGTCACTAGGAATTTATTACTAATCGCTCTTTAGTGGGATTTTCTTAATGGCTAATTACTGCTATGTTTTGACTGACTAAATGAGAGGATAGCAGCATGGCAACTTACAAAGTAACCCTGCAAAATGAAGCCGAAGGACTCAATACTACAATTGAAGTCCCTGATGACGAGTACATTCTAGACGCTGCCGAAGAGCAAGGCATTGACTTACCTTACTCCTGCCGGGCTGGGGCTTGCTCTACCTGTGCTGGCAAGATGGTTGAAGGAACGGTAGACCAGTCTGACCAGTCTTTCTTAGACGACGATCAAATCGAAGCTGGCTACGTGCTCACCTGTGTGGCTTACCCCACCTCTGACTGCACCATCATGACTCATCAGGAAGAAGAACTCTACTAAGCTCTTTTTTCTCAATTTTCAAGATGATGCAAGGGGCTGCTGCGGCAGCTCCTTTTTTTGTCTGCAGGGCTGACCAGACCTGGTCGAGTTGGGCAAAAACGGCAAAAGGCGATCGCCTGCAATTGAGCCAAATTCTATCGGCTGGTAGAGAGACAGCGTCGAGAAAAAGCTCGAATCTAAATATCTAGATCTCAAAAATCAATCATTTAGCCATGCTAGCGGCCAGGAATCTTTGTTCCTGGCCCTCTCTATAAGGCCCTGATCAATGCTGATATTTTTAGTAGAACCTGTCTCTGAAACGCTACGAGAGCCTATCACGACTTTTGTGCTGCTGCTGGCGATTGTGCTGGTGACGCCGCCCGTGTTTGAGCGATTGAAACTGCCCGGATTGGTTGGTTTGTTGGCAGCTGGGGTGCTGTTTGGCGGCAGCGGCCTGGGCTGGCTGACGGCTGATTCAGAAACAATGAGCTTGTTTTCTGAGATTGGCAAAATCTATCTGATGTTTGTCGCTGGCTTAGAAATTGACCTGGTTCTTTTTCAAAAAACGCGTAACCGCTCGATGGGGTTTGGTTTTCTGACGTTTGCTTTGCCTTTGGTGGGCGGCATTGCCATTGGTTTACTGTTTGGCTTTGGGTGGCTAGCGGCTGTACTCATTGGGTCGTTGTTGGCCTCTCATACGCTGCTGGCTTATCCGATTGTGCAGCGGTTGGGTGTGGTAGGTGACGAAGCGGTAACGGTAACGGTGGGAGCCACGATTTTTACCGATATTGGTTCGCTACTGGTACTGGCCATTTGCTTGGGCATTAGCCAGGGCGATTTTTCGACGCTGAAACTACTGACGCTGTTGGGGTCTTTGGGGCTGTATGCGATCGCTGTTTTGTTTGGCCTCAAACAATTGGGGCAAGCCTTTTTTCGCCGCACAGGCAAAGACGAAGGCAACCAGTTTCTTTTTGTCATGCTGTCGGTGTTTTTATGTGCTTTAGTGGCTCAGCTAATTGGGGTTGAAAACATTATTGGTGCCTTTTTAGCAGGTCTGGCGATTAACAGCGTTATTGGCGATGGCCCGGTTAAGGAAAAAACCGAGTTTTTGGGCAGCGTTTTGTTTATCCCTTTGTTTTTTGTCAA
This sequence comes from Almyronema sp., assembly GCF_052168255.1. Lineage (NCBI taxonomy): Bacteria > Bacillati > Cyanobacteriota > Cyanophyceae > Nodosilineales > Nodosilineaceae > Almyronema > Almyronema sp. Next base: position 36,858 of record NZ_JBQLZL010000042.1, read on the forward strand.
CATGGGACTGCTGCTCGACCTCAGCGCCTTTGAAAGTATTTTGTCTTTCATTGAGCTGCCGCTGCTGGTGGTGGGTGTTTTGCTGGTGACAAAGCTAATGGCGACGCTGGGTGCCCGCCAGCTATTTGGCTATAGCTGGCCCCAAACCTGGACGATGTGGTCGCTGTCGATTCCGCAGGTGGCGGCGACACTGGCGGCGGCGCTGGTGGGCTATGAAGCTGAAATTATTAATTCCCAGGTGTTTAACAGCATTATTTTGCTGATGCTGGTGACGGCAATTTTGGGGCCGTTGGTGACGGCTAATGCGGCTCAGCGCTTGGCTGTGCAAGAAACGTTTGATGAAGGTGAGTTGTTAGACTGGCTACCGCCGCCGAGCGATATTCCTGAATCTTTTGCGGTAGTCGTGCCTGTCTATAATCCCAACACGGAGCGATCGCTCATTGAACTAGCGGCGACCGTGGCTCAGTACGAAAATGGGCGGGTCATTCCGCTGGCGATCGCGCTGGCTCAACCCCAGATGGACTCACCCCAGCTAGCGAGGGCAGTGGCCAACAGCCGCCAGCGTTTAGAAGCGGCTCAGGCGATTAGCGCAGAGTTTGAAACGGCCATTGAGCCAAAACTACGGATTGAATACAACGTCGGACAAGCGATTTGCCACGTCAGCCGTGAAGAAAATGCCAATCTGATTATTGTGGGGATGGGCCGACAGTCTAAATTAGGGGCTCGCCTGTTTAGCAACATTCAAGACGATGTGTTGTGGGCGGCTCATTGCCCGGTGGTGGTGGCAAGATTGTTAGAGTCTCCCACCCAGCTCAAAACGATTTTGCTGCCGATTGAAAATCCATCGCTGCTGGCGTTGCGGGCGTTGCGGTTTGCTCAGGTGTTGGCTACGGTCAACCAGGCCAAAATTACGCTGCTGCATGTTTGTAGCCCGCGAGCTTCGCAGATTAGCCGCACCCGTTTGCAAAAACAGTTAGATATGCTGGTGGAGCGGCTACCAGCGGCTGACTGCCCAATTGAGGTGCAACTGTTAGCGCGTGACAACGTGGTTGCGACGATTGAAAAAACAGCCCGCAGCTATGATTTGGTCATTTTGCGATCGCAGCGTCGTCGGGTGGGCAACGGTTTGAGCATAGGTGCCAACACAACTCCCCTGCTAGAGCGGTTGCAGGGGTCGGTAATTTTGGTGGGTGAACCACACCCGCAGCGGCTAATTCGCCCTATCCGTCGCCGCGATATCCTCGTCCGGCCTACCCCGATTCAGACTTAAGGACTTAAGTCGGTTGCTGAGGGTCGCAGTAAGCCGACTAAATGGCTGAGTTCAGGCAAAATCAGCGATTGCATCGCCAGTTTTACAGCATTGCTGGAACCGGGCAGCGAAAAAATGAGCTTGGCGCGATAGACGCCTGCGATCGCCCGTGAAGCCATCGCCCGCGACCCAATTTCTTCATAGCTGAGCAGACGAAACAGCTCTCCAAAACCGGGTATCGTTTTTTCTAGCAAAGCGGCGATCGCGTCATAAGTGGTGTCGCGAGGGGCTATGCCCGTTCCCCCGGTCAAAATCACGGCATCTAAGTCAGGGCGCTGCGTCCAGCGCATTAGGCATTGCTGAATTTGCGCTGGTTCATCGGCCAAAATCTGGTAAGCCCCAACCTGATGTCCGGCTGCTGCCAAGCTCGTTTGAATCAACTGACCGCTGCGATCGGTTTCTGGCGTCCGCGTATCGCTGACCGTCAGAACTGCGCAGCAGACATTGAGCCGAGGGTTATCAGGATGGGGGCTAGACATTAGCTCTTGGTGAATCCCAACCCATTTTCTTCGGCATAGCGATTCATAAAGCGCATAAAGCGATCCCACGCCTCTACACTTTTAATCACATAAACGGCTTCAATTCCGGCGGGCTCCCCATTGACAAATTTAGCTTTCACCTCACGGCTGCTGAGTTCTCCCTCTTCATCAATCAGGTACATGCCTGTGATCTCGCCGCCTTCTTCTGTCGTTAAGGCTTTGGGGTTATCAAAATAGAAAGTGGCAGTGCCGTTGGTTCCATCCGGGGCGCGGGTGAGCCGGACATCAGGAATTACTTCTTCGGTAACGCCTCGCTTAAACTGAATTTGAGCCATATCAATGAATTCCAAAGGTTCGTCAAAGGTAAGCCCCTATTGTCTCATCTTATGCAGACCCCCGCAGACGAGCGCCTGTCTATCCGCCGTTCTGATCGAAGGACGAGGTTGGGGAAGGACTCGTTCTAAAAGCCAGCCGTAGCGCCACCGCCAAAATGAAAAAAATTGTCCCCATAAAGCCAAGCAACGCTGGGGTTAGCCACATCAAGAGGGTGCTAGAAAAAGACTGAATTCTAGCCTGAAGTGGTTTCTGCGGATTGTAAAGCACCGTCACGGCTTCTCCTACTTCGTGGCTAGGGGGCGAACTCCCGCTGGCAAGTTGCACTCGGTGCAGTTTGGCATCGGCTGAGTAAAATTCAACTACCGGAAAATAATAGGTCACGCGTCGGCGATCGCGGTCAAAACTTTCTTGAGCAATCAAATCAACGACTTCACCCGGAGCGCTGACTTCTCTGGCGATCGCCCGCCGAGTATAAATGCCAAAAGTGACGGCCAGGGCAATTAAAAGCAGCGCAATTGGCAAAAAGATCCAAAAGACAATCTTTTCAACTGCCACCCCTCCAGAGGCGACCGGAAGAGGGGAATGGGTAAAGCTATCTGACGTTAGCACATCGCTGAGGTAAGGCTCATTCTCTCTGGCAGCAGCCCGTTGCAATAAACGAAAAACGGCTGCCTGATCGACGGGATCTAAAATATGTTCAATATCTTGATAGCGCACACCATCAACTTCTATCGACACCACTTCATCGTCTTCCCAGTCAATAGAAATTTTTTGTTTTTTAGGCCAATCCTGGTTCATCAAATGCCTGCTCTGCCTATCAAAGTCAACCTTTACTTACAAACTGCTTTAAAGCACCAGCCTTAGTTTAGAAGATGTTTGCAAAGATATCTGCGGCGTAGCAAAACGGTTTAGATTCCCCTAAATTCTCTCTTAAAAGGGGGGACTGCCAAGCCGATTTCTCTCTTTTCAAAGGCGGCTAGGGAAAATCGATGCGTGCCTAAAATCACAACCCTTAGCTTTTCAAACATCTGCTTAAACCCTGCCGCCCGGTCGCAAGCGGCATTAGTAAACACAATAGCTAAAGCAGAAAGCAGCAGCAAAGATTTTCTGTCAGCGGCTTTCTGCCATTGAAGTGTCTTAACGATTGTGGCAACAGTTATACAAAATCTGTCTGAAGCGTTCTCACAAGGCTATGAACAGCCTAACTCGTTTAATCAAGCTTGGTTGGAAAATTTATGATTATTCACTGGCAACGCCGATCTACCCAAAGCTTAGCTCGGCGAATCGTTTCGCTACGTGAATATGCAATAGGAACCGCTACCGCACAGCCTACTGCATAATTTGCCCAAGCTGAATAAATAACCTGATCGTTAGCTTCTTCTTGTTCAACCTGAATTTGGTACCCCCGGTATACAAAAGACAAAATAATACGGGGATAGTGAGGATCTGCCCTGAACATATTATTGAGACATATTATTAAGGCAACTAAGAGGCGTTTGAAAAGTCCTATTTTTGGTAGCAAAAGTGGAGATCCCCCTAAATTTCCCCCAAAAGGGAAACAAGGGAGATCAGCCAGTGTCTAAAGCTACAGTAGACACTTTTCAAACCCCTTCTAAGGCAAAATCGAGCAGTCAGCAAGGTGACCCAAGCCAAAACGACGACTTAGCTAAAAGTAATTATTTCAGCCAAGTCGCCTGACCTTTATGGCTTAAAAGCGAAGATTTTTGAACTATGCAGCCGCAAAATTCTTCGCCGCAAAGTCCCAGTTAACAACGTTCTGCAAGAAGGCATCGATATAATTGGGCCGCTGATTTTGATAGTCCAAATAGTAAGCGTGTTCCCAAACGTCCATCGTCAGCAGCGGTATTTGATTTGAAACCAGTGGGTTGACTGCGTTGGGGGTTTTAACAGCTTTGAGGGTATTTCCGTCTAAAACAAGCCAAGCCCAACCACTGCCAAACTGGGTAGCCCCCGCAGTTTTAAAGGCTTCAACAAACTGATCAAAACTGCCAAAGTCAGCATCAATTTTTTGGGCTAAATCACCACTAGGCCGTCCGCCCCCTTGGGGTTTCATGCTATTCCAGTAAAAAGTGTGGTTCCAAGCCTGAGCGCCATTGTTAAAAATGCCACTTTTAGAATCGTCTTTGGCAACGGCTTTGATCACATCTTCAATTGGTTTGCTTTCGTAGTCAGTGCCTTTGACCGCATCGTTGTACTTAGTGACATAGCCCGCGTGATGCTTATCGTGGTGGAACTCCAGCGTACTTTTAGAAATGTAAGGCTCTAAGGCCGTGTAGTCGTACGGTAAAGGCGGTAACTCATAAGACATGGTGCATCCTCTCAAAACTTGCCAGTATGAAAATAACGCTAAATTTCGAGGATTTCTATGCCCCCAGGGGGTTAAGAACAATCGATTTTGGCTAATCTCTATCTTGAGAATGATTTTTGACTGAATGTGACAAAAATTCTGCAGCCATAGCTTTTGACCCAATCAGGTAGATAGTTCGCGCTCGAACGGTTATAACCGATGGTTTTAGCGGTGAGGTAAGGTTCGATCTAACAGCGCCTGCTTTTCAGCTTCAATCTGCTGCCAGTCTGCTTGCAAGAGGCCGCCTGTGTCGGCGCTGTTAGGATTCCAACTCCAGTAGGCATAGCTGAGCGCATTTTCGTTGATGTAGTCAACCAGTTTTTGCTGCCAAATCCCTTCTTTTGATTGGCAGTCAGTTTGGCGACCACCAAATTCACCAATCAAAATAGGGGCGATGTTTTCGGTGGCCAGATAGTGAAAACCAATTTCCCAGCGATCGCGTAAATTTTCAGGAAATTCTGGAGTCGAAAACCAGGGTTGATCAAACACGCCCGCGCCATATTCATGGGGAGAATAAACCAGCTTATTGGCTACCGATAGTCTAACCGGATAGCGACCTGCCCCTTCTAAATTACCGCCTTGCCAGTGAATAGCAAGCTGCTGGTCAGGCACGTTGTTTTCAACCCCTTGTACCACAATTAACCAATCGGGATTGATGGCTAAAATTGCATTTCCAGCGCGTTCTGCAGCTAAACGCCAGTCAGTTTCCAGCACGTCTGTTCCCCAACTGGCTTGGCCGTGAGGCTCATTTTTTAGATCAGCTCCTAAGATATTGGGCTGGAAGCGGTAATGCTCCGCCAGCATTGTCCAAGCTTCAATCCAATCGGCTTCGCTGTATTCTTCGTCGTACCAAAGTTCAGGAATAACTTGTTCGTTAAGCTGATGGCTATCGAGCAAAATTAAAAGCCCTTGATGCGCTGCTTCTTGAACAATTAAATCTAAAACTTCTAGCGGTGATTTATCGAATAGTTCGCTGTTGCTGCCAATAGAGAAATCAATACCGCTGACTGTTTCGGAGCGCAGAGCCGCTAGCGAAAAAGGGACGCGAATAAAGTTGTAGCCCAACGATTTAATTTGAGCCAGCATGTCTTTATAATCGCGTGCCCATAACCCATGAGGCGCATAAGTTTCCGTTTCTATACCAAACCAGTTAACGCCGCGCAGTAAAACGGGGTTGCCAGCAGCGTCTACAATTTTTGCCCCTTGGGTTGAAAGCGGCATGACCGGGAGCGTTGGAGTATCAGCGGCGATCGCCTGTGGCAGGCCATGATTAAACGAGAGGCTAAAAGCGGCGATCGCACCGAACAAGCCGCAGACGATAAAACGAAGTAAGCGTTGATTAAACATAGCGGTAAAAAGACGGTTGTTGACCTTGAAAGGAGAATGAAAGTGGGCGTTTTACGTTTGTTAGTTGCCCTGCTAGCGTGAAGGCGACAAAATCAGGCTGCTTGTAAATGCTTCTAAATGAAGAGAGCTAATAGCTAGGTTAAAATACGCTTTTGCTAAATTACAGACATTTAATTCAGCTCATTTCCCATTTTTAGCTAGCTGCTAAAAGCACCATCGTATTTGTGAGGGTTATGACTTGTTGATCAGGACGATTTTTTTGACTTAAAGTTGCCTGTTTTTAGGGCTGTAATCGTTAAAGTTTTTATATTTAAATGACTATAAACCGCCGATAGAAGACCTTTAATTTTGCTGTCTATCTTGATCAAGACCACGGCTTTAAGAGGGTGTTTGCAAAGCCAAGGGTTGTTATTTAGGCACGCATTGATCTCCCCTAGCCACCCTTAAAAAAGGAGGGAATCGACTCGGAAAGTCTCCTTTTTAAGAGGGATTTAGGGAGATCTAAACGGTTGTGCTACGCCGCAGATATCTTTACAAACATTCTCTAAGCAAAATGATCATGGCTACTCAATTGAAGTGAATTGAGATGAACTCGCGTCTATTACTTCAGTTTTTCTGCCAAATTTTTAGTTTCCAGACTTTAACCAGAACTTAAAAAGCTGGCGATCGCTGGGCGACTTAGCCAACGAGTGCTAGCGCGATCGCGGCTACCTTTGAGCGGTTGCTGGTAGCGCTTTCGCTACCTACCCAAAGAACATCGTAAAAGAGCCGCTTTTGCCTGGGGTTTAAAAACTCCAAATCGGCTGGCTAACCCACGGCCAATCGCTCGGTTTCAGGTTCATCTAGATGGGCTTTGCTCAGATCTACGCCGTGCAAAGCGGTTTTGGGCAGCGTGGTCTGACGCAGATCAGTTCCTTGTAAATTCGCCCCCCATAAGGTCGCTTGGGTTAAGTCAGCGCCGCTTAAATCGGCCTGAGCCAAATTGGCTCCCCACAAATCGGCTGCCGCTAAATTGGCTCCCATCAGCACGGCTCCCTGCAAATTAGCCCCCGCTAAACAAGCCCCACTTAAATCGGCCTGCCACAGACAAGCACCTGGGCCAATCCACAGCATACCTAAGCTTTGGGGCAGAACGTTGGTCGGAAATTGGGTTGTTTCATCGTAGAGCGCCCCCGACAAATTGGCTCCTCGCAGTTGAGCTTCGCGCAGATCAGCGCCGATCAGGTTGGCTTTGGACAAATGGGCATAGCTCAAATCGGCCTGCTTCAGATCAGCGCCTTTCAAATTAGCGTTACTCAGATCTGCCTCAGACAAATTTGCTCGTTTCAGGTTAGCCCCCATAAGTTGCGCCCGTCTTAAGGCTGCGCCAAACAGGTTGCTTGACGTTAGCTGGGCATTGCTTAAAACCGCGCCGCTGAGATCGGCACCTTCAAGCTGCGCCTCTGTAAGCTGAGCGTTGGCTAATTTGGCTAAAGGCCCAATGCTGTAGGCTTGTGTCTGCCACGGCCCGATTTCGGCTGGAAACTGCGTGGTGCTGTCATAAATAGCGGCTTGAAAGCCAGCATCAATCAACTGAGCGGCTGTGAGGTTGGCTCCTCTGAGGTTGGCTCCCCTGAGATCGGCTTTACTGAGGTCAGCCGCTGTTAGCACTGCATCTCTCAAGTCAGCCTTCGCCAAAATGGCCTCGCTCAAATTGGCTTTGCTGAGATGGGTGCGCCAAAAGTTAATACTGTGCAGATTACAGTGGCTAAAGTCATATTCTGCCAAGTCGAGGTTGCAAAAGTTGCGATCGCCTGCTTGAAACAGGTGCCAAAATTCTTCAGGTTTCATGGTTTCTATCCGAAGCGTGACCTACTGCGATGATTCGGCTTAGCTTAACCGGGTTGTTGCTAAGCGACTGACACTAATTGGGCTTGAGATTCTTGCACCCAGACGGCATAGCCCTGGTTCATCCGGGTCAAGATGGCGGCTCGATCTTCCTGGCTGAGCTGCTCGATGGCCGCTAATGCCTGTGCTTTAGATAGACCAGCGCTGAGCAAGCTATAAAACTGCTGATCAAATTCAATCGCATAGAGTTGCTCTTGCAGGTGGGGCACCTGAATACGGCAACGCTGGTATTGACCGGGAAAAATCACCACAGTATGACTGCTGTCGGAGTCAGCCGCCGCCGCCAGCGAAGGTAAAACTGGCTCTGGGCTGGCAGTTGGCGCTTCGGTGGGCCACTCAAAGGTAGCGCTCGCCAAGGGCAACGCGGCCAGTAGTGGCTCAGCGGCAGGTGCAGCAGCAGGCTGGGTCGCTTTTGCAGCGGCTGCTTTTTGGCGAGCGACTTGGCGCTTGCGGGCTAGCTCAGCCGTGGCTATACCAGCCCCCGCACTTAAAACAATGACACTGCCAATATAAGGAATTGCAACGTCTTTATGAACTTGGCCTAAACTCATGGCCGCTGCCTGGTTAAAGACGGGCAGTTGACTGATGCTATCGTTGGCGGTTTGTTTAAGCACAGCCGGTAAAGTGAGCGCTGAAAAAACAGAACCCGCTACGAGAACGGCTGGCAGAAAAATATTGCGGATAGGGAAATCTTTCATGTTTAAGTCTGACTACTGAAAACGGCTGAAATTGTTAACTGATAAAAGTGTCGAAATCAGTATTTAAGAGGTTGCCAACTGCTGTTCAGCTTTGAGAGAGCTTGACTTTAGCAGGTTCTTTTTAATTCTTTTGAGAATTTAATTAACCCCAAAGCCAACCTTGACTGCTCTCGCTAGCAAATCTCTCAGGTTTGCTCTTTGGCTCAACAACCTGCCTAGGTAAAAGACTAGCCATCTAAACGCTCAGAACCAGATTATTAGCTGGTTTTGGCTGCTGATTACTCAGTCTGATCCGTGGTTTGGGTGTTGAGTTGAGCGCCTGGTGTTAGTAACTGATTTCGTCAGTTAATCTCTCTCATACACAAACAAGAGCAAAAGTCAAAGGCTATAAATCGTAAAAATTTGCCGACTTTTAGCAATCATTCAGTAAAAAGAAGTAAGCGAAGTTACTTTTGAGTTAAACCTGAATGAAGTTCTCCTTTATTATACTTAACTGTCTAGGTAATAGGCGTTTACAAGTTTAAACGTCAGACAAAGTTTGTCCGAATAAAATCAGCTTTTTGCGGTTCAAATTTACAATAATTTTAAGGTGTGCATTCGGAAAATACCTGTCGTGTTCGAAGAAGGGATTAAGCCTGATAAAGTCGGCTTAAAGCTTATTCAATCGCCTCATCCTACAGTCAAACTTGAACCGATGAATTTCAACGCATTTTTGTTCAGCACCCTGCTTGTAGCTGCGATCGCACCCGTTGCGGTTTATACTTTTTCAGCCACGGAGAAAGCGGCTGAATCTGAGCCTGACAGTTCCCCGCCTGAAACAGCAGCCTGGATTGATCCGCAAACCCAACTGAGTCCATTTGAGCGTTTGCAAAGCGCCAATGAATGCTTGGCCTGCAATTTGGCTCAAGCTGATTTCAGAGGTTTAGACCTCAGCCGAGCTAACTTAAGTCAGGCAAATTTAGCCCAGGCAAACTTTTCGCAAAGCCAATTGGTCAACGCGGTTTTGCAACAAACGCAGCTAGAGTCAGCTCAGCTCATTGAAGCCAACGCCACGGGAGCCGATTTTGGTAAGGCTAACTTAAAGCAAGCTGACTTAACGCGATCGCAACTGATGCAAATTAACCTGGTGGAGGCCAATTTAGAGCAGGCAATTTTGGCGGAAGCCGAACTGCGAGAAGCGGCACTTAATCAGGCTAGGTTGCAAAAGGCTAATTTAGCCAACGCTAGCCTCTATGGAGCGGTTTTACGAGAGGCTGATTTAGCCGGAGCCAATCTGCAAGGGGCAGATTTGCGTTATACGGACTTAACGGCGGCTAACTTTAAAGGCGCTAACTTGGCAGGGGTTCAACTAGAAGGGGCAATCTTACCGGATGGCAGCAACTACAGCGGCAGTGACGACATTATTATTCTCTCTGGCGACAGTCAGTAAGAACTGCTACGCAAAAACCGGGGTGCTTGGCTCAAGCATCCCGGTTTTTTATTTGAGGTTGAATTGTTTTTGGCGGGTTATATCAATTCTCGATTTTGGATTTTCGATTTTGAATTGAACAGTCTTTGCTCTGCATACGTTTCGTCATTCTCATCTGTACCTTTCTTTTGAAAAATCGGTGTTATTGCTGTCGCCACCTGCGTAGAAACCCTTTAATGGCTGCAAGCCGCTGACCGCAAGCCTTTCATTTTGCCCGCTGCTCTTAGCTTTCTGCTTTTAGCGATAGTTTCAGTAAAGCAATTCTTCGCGAGCGACAGGGGCGTTGGTTTGGCGTTGATCAGGAAATTCCAACTGCCGCGTATTGGGTGGATCGGGCAAATCTAAAAAGCGATTGCCCCAGCCGCCGTTGATGTCTTCGGCGCGAGTAGCCACTGGAGTTGTGGTTCCGGTGGGTAGGTTAACGGCTAACACTTGGCCTGTTTGCAAATAGCGGTTGCCCTCGGCAGTGGTTTGCACAAAGCGGCTAGCAAATTGGCGATCGCGGCGGGCAAGCTGCTGTTCGATCGCCTGCAAATCATGAATAGGAGCTAGGGTGGCTAAAAAAACGACCTGGGCTTCTGGCTCAACCGCTAGGGCTAGATCTGGTTCGGTTAGCTGCCAGGCTTCTTGAAACTGACCGCTAGGGGCAACGCGCCAAAGCTCCAGTTGGGTTTGCCAGCGATTGCCTTCAACGTTTACCGTATCGTAGGCCAGGATAGAGTAAGTCGGTTTAGGATCAACCGTTTTGAACGGCGACTGGCTCAAGTGCAGATAGCGAACCGCAATCACCGTGAGTTCGGTTCCTTTGGGCAAATCAGCCGTGCCTGAAAGGGTATATTGGCCGGGTTTAGCGGCTGGCGCTACCTGAATTTCGAGGTTGGCTTTGGCTCGACTGGTTTGAGTACGCCACACCAGCGATCGCGCAGAAGTGCAACTCGCCGCGATCGCCAGAACCAGACAGCAGGTAACCAGACTTCTCAGCAGCCGCCAGTTGGCCAGGATGGTTTCAAAATTGGGGTTCATGACGAGGAAAGAGGGTGAAGTTGCGTTGACGAGAGGTTGAGCCGCTGGGTGGGGTCGGGCTAAAGGCAGCATGAAAGGCTTGCGGTTAGAGGCTTGCAGCTATTTAAGGGTCTTATACCAATTCTTCAAAAGAAAGGTACAGATGAGAATGACGAAACGTATGTAGAGCAAAGACTGTTCAATTCAAAATCGAAAATCCAAAATCGAGAATTGATATTAACCCTGATGGCTACAGCGGACGCTGTCTAGGCTACGCGCCTATTCAGTCAGCGTCCGCAGCAGGTGTTTAATTTTGCGTTGTTGTTTAGCTTTCAAGCTTTCGGGAAAGCGTAGCTCTAGGGCTACGCGCTGGCTGGGGGGGGCTGTAGGCGTTAGGGCTAGCGGTGCCAGTATCTCTACTTGCATCACCTGCGCCAGCAAGCTTTGAGCGTTTGAATCGGTTGCCGTTTGCCCCACCAGCAGCCCCAGCAGGGGTTGACTTTGCTCTAGATGAACCTGCTGCAAATCTACAGTCGTTTCTAGCTCAACCCGTATTTCTTGTGAGCTAATTTCGCTCACCACCGCCGCCAGTGCCTGATCGCCCCAGCCTTCCCAGTACAGTTCGGCGGCGGCTGTTACCCGCTTACGCACCTTAACGCCGCGCTCAGGCTGAAATTCTCTAAAGGCTCGCTTCAAGCTGGTGACAATAAAACCCAACGATTGAAAAGGGCGATCGCGCTCGGCTCGGTATTGCGAATACCACTGGTTCACATCGCAATAGATGACAACAACCAAATCATCTAGCTGCGTTCGGCTAGGATTGACAAATTTTACCGACAGCAGCGTTTGTAGCTTTGGCGTGGCTGTAGCTCTTACAATGGCCGCATCCAGCAAAACCCGCGCACCATAATCGCCCACTAGCTCCACCTTGATCTGGTCAGCAATATTGGGCCATACATCCATGCAGATTTGGGCACCGCTTTCGCTGAGGTTAAGGGTTTGCCCCTGCCAGCTTTGGCCTTCACTGTGAATAATCGCCTTGAGCTGGCGCGGCATTCGGTGAGCCTGACGCAACTGGGGCTGCTCAAAGGCGGCCAGACAAGCGGCAATAACCAGCAGCAAATTAAAGACACACCACAGCGCATTCACCAACACCGCCTGGGTATCGTCTGGGCTGAGAATTAGCCAAAAAGGAATGGCCAACAAAGAAGCGCCCGTAATCACGCCCAAAATGACCAGATAGCGCACCGTATCTAAATCAAAGCTGCGTTCGCTTACAGTCAATCCTTTGTCAGTTACGTTAAACGACCCCAGTTTGGGGTTGACCAGCGCCAAAAGCGTAACAATGCCCGCCTGAAAAGACAGGGCAAATTCATAAATTTCATTCCAAAAAGAAAAGCGCACATGCTTGTAGGGAATATGGTTGGCCTGCATAGACAGGGCAATGTGCGGCAGGGCATAAAACAGCGTTTCTAGCCCTAAGCCTTTGACGGCGCTAATGCCAAAGAGCAAAAACAAATTGGGGGCGATCGCATACATCAGGCGCGGAAAGCCAAAAAAGAAGTGAGACGTGGCGCTAAAGTAGCAAATTCGCTGAGATAATCGTAGCTTCAGCTTGCGATTAAACAGCGGGTTTTCTAGCCGCAAAATTTGAGCCATGCCTCTAGCCCAGCGCACCTGCTGACCAACAAAGGCCGAAAACTTTTCGGGTGCTAATCCGGCTACCATGATTTTGTCGTAATAGACCGTTTCATAGCCCAGTGAATGCAGCCGCAGGGCTGTATGGCAGTCTTCGGTGACGGTTTCGGTAGCAATGCCGCCCACTTGCAATAGGTGCTGGCGGCGAATCACTGCCGCTGAACCGCAAAAAAAAGCCGCGTTCCAAAAGTCATTTCCTTTCTGCAGCACTTTATAAAACAGCTCATTGCCAACGGGTATCCGCCCTTCAGTCAGCAAATTACGTTCAAACGGGTCAGGGTTGTAAAACCAGTGAGGCGTCTGCACCAGCGATACCCGAGGATTTTTGAAAAACCCAACGGTTTCTCGCAAAATATTGCGAGCCGGAATGTGATCGCAGTCGAGAATCAGTACCAAATCGCCTTCTGTCCGTTTGAGCGCGGTGTTGATGTTGCCTGCTTTGGCGTGGTCGTTGTTGTCACGCACCAGCAGGTGAGCGCCTAGCTCATCGCACATGTGCTGTAGCTCTACCCGTCGTTCTGGATATTTGCGACCATCATCTAAGACATACACTCGCTTTTTGTCACGGGCATAGTCGGTTTCAATCGCTCCCAAAACCGTTTTGCGCACAATTTCAACGTCTTCGTTGTAGGTGGGAATGTAGATATCTACATTGGGCCACTGGTGAGTGGGAATGGTTGAAAGGTCAATGGAGCGCCGTTCTTTAACTTTGAGCGTTTGAAAGTAGGTCAGTACCAGCGTGGCAATGGCATAGAGTTCGGCGCTAAACAACAGCAGGCAAAAAAAGCTAGAAATCCAGTTGTCAAAGTTGAGCGTATATTGACTGCGATAAAACAAATATCGTCCGGTCGTCAGCAAGCTCAGGGCAATCAAAAGCAAATGCAGCGCTTCTGAGGTGCGGTTGCTTTGAGCCTGTTCTTCTAACTGCAAAACAAACTGACCCATGCTGATCAGCAGCAGCGTAATTAAGCCCTGCTGCCAGACGCTAGGACGGGTGGTGATCAACGGAATGCAGAAAATGCCGACAGCGGTGGCTAAAACCAAAAGCTGCTGACGGCTCAGCCATTGCAACACCCAGTCAAAAATAGCGGGCAAGCGATCGACCAGCCAGGTGTGGGCTAGTGTGCTTAATCGTTGCCATAGGGGTTGTAAATAGCGTTGCAGCCGAGCGGAACGTCGTTTTTTAGAAAAACTAACCATGAGTGCCGGATATCAATAAAAGGGCAGGCGCGATCGCGAAAAGCTTAAGCATCCGAACGCGACAGGCGCTGGATCAACTGCTGGGCAATGCCGTAAAAAATCAGCGCGGCGGCGATCGTACCCGTCGAGAGAAACAGCCAGTGACGCTGTAGGCTCAAAAAGAGCTGTCGGGGTCTTTTTTCTAAAGAGGTGCGCTGCTGTTGCGCCTGCTTGAGCACCGTCAGGTCATAGGCTTGCGGGTCGTAAGGATCGGGGGTGGCTTCGCTGGCGCTAATCAACACGGTGTCGCCTTCTAGCTGATAAAACAGCGAATCTTGATCTAGCAATTGCCGCACATGGTCTAAGCCCGCTGCTGTTTGGGCACTAAGAGCCAGCAATACCCGCTCTTCATTCCAGGGCGATCGCATTTGCTTCACCAAGCCTTCATCATCGGGGAGGGTCTGAATCTGGCTTTGCTGCCATTGCCGCGAAAAGGTATGACCAAGCTGAAATCCCGCTGCCGGGTCAAAAGCTTCACTCAGGGGAAAATCTTTTTGTAAGCCAATAGCAATCAGATGACGATCTTGCTTTATCGCTGCTGGAATTTGGCTGGCTCGATAGACCGCTAGCTCAACCGATTCAGCTTGGCTGAGTCGGCCTAGGCGTTCGCTCATTTCTAGCATTACCAGCAGGTCGCTGCTGCTGGGTTCATCGGGAACTGCGATCGCGGTTTGCGAAAGATCCTGTGGCGCTGCAAAAGGAAATCCATATTGCAAAAGCTTTAAGTCAGGTAGCCAAGCCGCAATCTCACGCACCAAATCAAACTGAGTGTCTGCATGAATGGTGCCCCAAAGCTGCTGATCGGTGACCCGGCTGCAAGAGCGGCGCTCGCGGGGGTCAAGCCGAAAGTTAACCTGCATTTTGGAATAGGGTTTGATCAAATCGGTGGGCAGATTGAGCTTGATACTTTCTCGCGTCCCGCCATCCTCCGATCGCAGGCGTTCTCCACCAATGGCCACCCCGTCAATTTTGACTTCCACCTGAGACGTTAGCGGATTCACCTGCGGCCCATAGCTATAGCTCAGCCGCATACTGCTCCCCGGCAAAAACTGATCGTCTGGCAAGGCCCGAAAATCGAATTCTAGAGCAGGCGCTTGCGACCCCCAAACCGTCACATCAGCAAAAGTCTGCTGGTTGAACGTTTTCAGCTCCTGTAGAGCAAAGGAATCTTGCGCTGGCAAATATTTGGGCCAGTCGCGGGTGGGTGGGCTGGGCACGGCTGCGAGTTGCTGCACTAAAATAGCCTGTCCGGTGCCAATGGCTTCGGCATCACTTTGCACCAAAAACTGAGTCGCTTTAGCCACCCCCGCTGGCCCGTTGCCTGTAGCCACCAAAACAGGTACCTGATTGTCGAGGGTGGTGGTGAGGGCCAGCACCCCAACATCGGCTGGCAGAGGCTGGCCTTCACCATCTAGGAACTGGTTATCTGTGAGCGTCAAAGGCAGGTCTAGCGCCGTCAAAGCGGGTTGCTCAGCAGGGGTACCGATCACAATCAAATGTTCGTCGGCTTCAATTTGCTCAAGCGTCTCAATCAGGCGCGTCTCTAGCGGTCGATAATCGACAATGCGACCCAGGCTACTGTGCAAGCGGCTGGCGGCGGTCAACCAGGTTTCTTCAACGGTTGCGGGTTGGAGATAGGCGACCTGATTGGGTTCTAAGCTCAGCACATCCACAATGGGATAAGGATACTGCTGAAAATCGAGCGGGATAGACTGAGGTTCAAAGTCAAACACCAGCTTTGAATCAGGCAGCACTTCTGACCACAAGGACGGATCAAAGGGGTCTTGGGTGCAGGTAGGTGAATTGTTTTGCAACGCGGCAACCACCACTTCGTTATAGTCGCGAATTAGCCGTGGCGGAATCTCAAAGACCGCATCCCCCAGTTCTCCTTGCTTGCGATTGAGCGGTACGCTGCCAATACTGGTGCCGTTGACCAACACCGTCATGTTAGATCGGGTGGCATACAGAGCTGCCGAGTGGCGATAGCGCAGCAGCACTTTGACGGACTGAGTTTGCCAGTTGCGCGGTCGGGTAAACCAGAGACGAGCTTCATCGTAGATGCCTTCAAACCGCAGCCGATCTTCTACAACCGGGCTGCGGTTAAATTCCAGCACATACTGACCCGCAGGAGCCGCTTCAACCACCGGAGCCGCCAGCTTAGGCGTGGGCAGCGGCAGAGTTTGGGTGGTGGCTTCCGGTTGGGCAGCAGGTGTTTCTGGGCTAGATGGCTGACCATAGACCGGGTCAACCATCCAGACTAAGCTCGTGGGCAAGAGCAAACAGCTAGCGAAAAAGCCGAGTGGCAGTGGGCGACAAAAGGAAGGCATGGCGGCGTCTCGAAAAGTCATCATCAGGTTTGTGGTCAGGCGGGTAAATCGATCAGCAGCGACTAGTACCGCTCCCAAAAGGGCTGAAAGCCACGGCGGCGCAGAAAATTAATCTCAATGTGCTGGATGCGATGCGCTGGCGGTTGTTCCAGACTGCTGGCTTCCTCTGCACCTTGGAGGTCGCTAAACTGTTGCAACGCAGCGATCGGCTGATCTTGGGCGAGCTTGAGTTCTGCCAAAATGCGGCGCGTTTCCCAATCTTGAGGTTTGAGCGCCAGCACCTGTTCGTAGAGAGTTTCGGCTTGGCGCAGTCGCCGCTGTTGAAAGCGCACACCTGCCAAAGCTGAGAGCGCGTCGGTGTTTTCAGGCTGCTGAGTCAGAACGGCTTCATAGGCTTGGCTGGCGAGGGTTAGCTCACCTAAGGTTTGAGCCACTTCGCCCTGGACAAAGTACAGCCCGACGGGGGTGGCTTCTGCCTGGGTAAGCTGCTGCACGTAGGCCAGCGCTTGGGCTTTGTCTGTTTGAGCCAGCCATTGCACATAGCGACGGTTGACGCCGATGTGATCAGGTGCGATCGCCAAGAGAGTTTCATACAGAGTTTGGCGCTTGGCATCAGGCGGTAGCGCTCCGACTAAATCGAGCAGTTCGAAGGAAACCTCGGCGGGGGTCAAGCGGGGGTGAGCAGCTAGCCAATCGTGCAAAACTGTTTCTGCGGCGGCAACGCTGAGGCGTTCTAGCTTCAAAGCCAGGTAGGTTTGGCCTAAGCGGCCTCGTTCGCTTTGGGGATTGCGGCTGAGGATCTGCTCGTAAGCGGCTAACGCAGCTTCCCAGCGCTGCTGGCTTTGGCGAATGCCACTGAGTCCTAGCAGGGCTGTTTCAATCATCTGCGGGGATTGGGATTGGCTGAGAATAGCCTCGTACTGCTGGGCGCTGGCGGCTAAATTGCCTTGCTGCCGTTCGAGTTCAGCCAGCAACAGGCCAGCCGCCAAGTCTTGTTGCCCTGCTGGGGTGGCTTGATAAGCGGCAATAGCGGCGCTAGCGGCTGACCAGTTGCCCTGAGCCATTTCTATTTGCGCTAGGCGAAAGTACAGAAAATCTACCGGGGTAGCGGCGGCAATCAGATCTTGATAAATGGGCAAAAGAGCCGGATCGCGGTGATCCAACCGAATTAGGGCTTGGCCGATTTGCTGCCGCAGGGTGGCGTCATCGGGCAAGGGTTGCAGCAGGCTTAAAAGTTGCGATCGCAGTTCTAAGGGCGTCAACTCTCCTAGCTCAGCCGCCAAAATCAGCCGTTTGGTTTGCAAAGCAGGCTGATACGGTGAAGCGGTCAAAAGCTGGTCATAGATCTGTAGCGCCGTCGCTTGAAAGTCGGGGTCTTCGCTGAAGACATCAGCCACTTCTGTAACCAAGCCAGGGCTAGGATTGGCGGTGGCCACCAGCGCTTGCTGATAGAGCAAAACGGCTTCGCGGTAAAGGGCTGTCTCGCCAGCTTGACGGGCAATTTGACTGAGCGATCGCGCTAGGGGCAGCCTCGCATCGGGGCGATCGCGTAGCGGTGCCAACGTGTTTAAGGCGGCTTCTGTTTGCTGGTTGCTTTGATAAGCTACCGCTAAAGCCGAGCGTAGCTCCAAATCATCAGGGGCAGACTGCAAGCGCTGAGTTAACAGCGCGATCGCTTCTGAGGGTCGCCCTGCTTGTTGCAATGTTTGGGCGTAGGCAGTTGCCCCTGCGGCTGATAAGGGCTGGCCCGTGGCTAAATACTGTTCAAACAGCGCCAAGCCTTGCCTGTAGTTGCCGCTGTAGGTATAAATTTGAGCCGCTGCCAAAATTGTTGCTGGGGCAGGACGGTTGCTTAGCAGGCGTTCATAATCGGCGATCGCCTCGGCAAAGCGACCCTGATAGCCCAACAAGAGTGCCCGTTGCGCTTGGGCAGCGCTGTCATCTGGGTTAATTTGCAAAAGCTGGGTCAGCGCCAAAATGCCTTGGGCTTGCCACTCAGGCCGATAGCTACCCAGTTGGCCAATGGCCGTGAGGGCAGGCTGATTATTAGCCTCTAGCGATAGAACTTGCTGATAGGCTTGCCAAGCTTCGCTATCGCGTCCGGCTCGCTGATAGGCTACCGCCAGCCCCAACCGCGCCGCTACCGACTGCGGCTGTTGCTGTACGGCTTGCTGAAACTGTTGAATGGCATCGTCAACCCAACCCCGCTCTAAAAAGCTGTAGCCAGCTTGCACGGCGCTGCTCTGGGCGATCGCAGGCTGAACTTCTAAGCTATTGGTTAGCGTCAAACCTGCTGTGAGATAAAGAGCCTGCAGGGCCATCGTTAATTTGCGTTTGTTTGCCATCGCTTTACTCCTCTACCAGTCTGCTCTTAGACGAAATCCCACAACGGTTTCAGACCACTCTTCGCGGCTTTGCAGGCTAATGCCTGCCCGCACACCTGTGACAATCGGCGCATCGTAAAACAGCTCCCAAACATCCGGTCGTTTGCCTGAGCGCAGGTCGTCGTTGGTTAGTTGCTGACCATAGGCCAACCCCAAGCGGTCTTGGTCGCTAAACACATCCAGGGCATTGAGTCCCAGGCTAAAGGTGCTGCCACCGCGATTAAGGTCGGTGTTTTCGTACCAGCCATAGCGACCAAACAAGCCTAGATTCAGCGGTTCGATAAAATATTCAGCGTTAAAGCCATAGGCCACTTCGCGATCGGTTGCCAGCAGACCAAAGCGGCCATTGTTGCGCTGAAACTGAAAGATTTCACCAAAGCCGTCATTTTCGCCAGCATCACGAGCGGTTGCATAAGTACCGCGCACAATCAGGTTTTCTACGCGAAAGCCCACTTCAGCGGCAAAGCCATCAAGGGCAAAGTCCCCTAGATCGCGAGTAGAAGCAAAAGCAGCGGCTTTAAGCTCTAGCTGGTCGGTGGCGCTCCAGTTCACCAGTAGCCCCGGACGAGTGGCAATCCCGGCGGCACTGAGAGCCGGATTCGTTTGAAAAGCGGGACTAAAAAAGTGGGTTGCCCCATCTTTGGCAAAGCTATTGCGGTCAAAATAAGACGTTAGATCGAGCAGACCCGCGACCAAACGCAAATTCGGTAGTTCACGGATTGGCGCTGCCGCCACGTAGAGTTCATTGAGGCTCAAGCCTTCCTGACGAGAATCGACAAAGGCTTCGCCCGTGGTTAAGTCTACGGTGGCACCGAAAAGTACCTGCTCACTAACGGCATAAACAGCCGTTGTTCTTAACCGTCCGGCAAATTCATCGTCTTGCACAATCGCAACCGCCTGAAACGCTAGCAAGGGCTGATAAGTTTGCAAAGGCTCAGCCTGCGGGGGCAGATCTGGAGCGGCTGCATCCGTTTCAGCAGGGAGGAATTCGTCTGCGCTGGTTGCAGGATTCAGTTCAATTTGGGCTGTCTGCGGGGCGGCGTTTTCAGCCTCAGCAGCGGGGATGGGAGGCGTTGCCTGGGCGATCGCGCCACGTTTCAGACCAATTAAGCTAGCTGCGGCTGTCTCAGGTGGGCTGTCGGTGGCGAGACTGGGCGACTGGTCGGAGAGGGGGGGGGCTACCGCGTTGGTAGCCACGGCTGCTGGCGCTTCTATTGGCTCAGGAGCGGTGGCGGTGGGTTCAGGGTCAGCCGGTTCATGGGGTGCTGCTGCAGGGCTAGCAACCGGATTGGCGGCTGATAAAGTGTCTGTTGGTGAGGCAGCGATCGCCCACTCAGCAAAATCCGGTTCAGTTGCCAATACGGTTGCCTGCGCCGAGGGGCTACAGGAATAAAAGCCGAAAGTCAGCCAAAAACTGAGCCAGAAAACCTGAGCTGGACACAAAATGCAAGGGCGATCGCCTGCGAAAAACCGAAAATCAGGGGCGAAGTCTTTCATAATCGATCAGGGAGCGCAGTTGCTAATAAAATCGTCGTGACAGTGCTTCAGTTGACCGTGATCACGACCCCAACTGAAGCTGGTTTGAACCGTCAAAATAGCTGAATGACCGCGTTAAAAAATTTGCCAGTCGTCTGCAGGCAGCCAAAGACCCATCGATTCACAAACCCTTGTCGTTTGCGCTAACCCTGGCTAGCAGGGCTGAGTCTGAGTTTGCTTATGAGAGTTGCCGCCAACCCCACCCCAACCGTTGAGGGGGGTCAAGGCTTTGTCAATCAATTAACAGAGAACCTGGTTAGATCGGCTAAACCTATCTACAGCAACGCCTAATCGCGTTTGCAATCGGCTGTAGCCGCTGCTGCCCTGAGGCTTTGCCGCTGGAGCAAGCCCACCTGGCGGCAAAGACTGCCTGCAAATCTGGCGGTCTGGTTTACCCAGATAAAACGCCCATATTGGAAGTAACTTAAAGCTTGTCAACCCCAAACTGCGCTGGGTCTTGAATCAGACACCACTGAAGCAGTTCGGCAAAGGCAGGAGTCATCGACTCGTGCAGAAATTTAAGCATTTTGCGGTAAAACAACCTTTTCAAAAACTATGGACTGAGTTTTCGGCGGTTGAGTTTAGAAGAATGAACCGAGATGCACTGACCTCAGCACCAGGAATTTGCCCCAACCTGGCTAGAGGTGACGTTTCCGAACGCCTTCGATTTGCAAGCTAACTCATCCTGGGTGCAATAAACAGAGCCAGTGGGCAATATTACGCACAATTCTTGACGAAGCTACGCCAAATGGCTGAGTTTTTAGCTAAGGACTGACATTTTTTAAGCTAAAAAAGGGACGAGCGATCGCCGCTAATCAGGCGGGCTTTCAGTCAAAAAAAAGCTACTTTTCACAAAATGGGCTGAAAATTAAAGCGTTCTTTATAAACCCATAAAGTTAGAAATTAAGTCTGAACGTAGACAGTTTTTGCTTCAAACTATTGCTACTAAATAAGCAATTTTACTTATTTATTTATTCTGAACACTTCTAGAATTCATCAATATATCACGTTTTGCTTTCTGCACAAGGATTGAGAATATTCAATGTACGTTTTCGTACTGTCACATTAAGAAACCATAAACTTGCAGAGCCTAAATTGACGCTGTCTCCGGTATTACACGAGTATTGAGGCGTTTGGTCTAAACGACCATGCTGAGTTTACGGAGTTGAGCTGGTGCCCCATCCAGCTAGAAGAATTGAAATCTGATCAGAATCAGGTCATCTCGCGCTTTCACTTACCAGGGTGCTTAATCTACTGGTCTTTAAACTGCAAAGTTTTGGCTGCTCACAAATCCACCAGCAGTGTTGCACTGAGAAAAGCGCATTGAAGTTTGCAAAATTCAAGCTTAGCGACTTGATTAACAGCTAGTTTGCTGCGCCCCTTTGATCGGTTGATAAACCGCTGCAAAGGCAAAAAATACTCTGCAAATTCTTTAGATGATTGAGCTAACGGTAACGGCAACTGCGGTTACCGGGTGGCTTGACGCTGGCTTGCGGCTAACTTGGCAGTTTTGAAGACCTGTCTGACTGATTTCTCTCTCTTTCAAGCGGATTGGCTGAAATGCGCACAAGCACAAGTGTCCTTGCTATGAATAGCTATTCTTATCGCTCTCCCCAAGAACTACACCTACTCAGCATCTTGGCGCAGGCTGCAAGTCGGCAAGCGAGTGGCTGTTTACGGGTTGCCGATGCGTCTAATGTTTGGATGCTTTATTTAGAGAAAGGAAAGCTCATTTATGCGTCTAATTCTTTAGATCCTTTTGGCCGACTCGATCGCTATTTGCGTCGCCTCAATGCCCAGATTCCCAGCTTAGCAAGTCCGGTGCGGGTTCAAATTCGGCTGTTGTTTGAAAAGCCGATTGAAGAAGACATCAGCCGCTGTTGGGACTATGAAGCTATTTGCTGGCTAGTCGGCCAGCAGTACCTAACCCCTGCCCAAGCGGCTGAGCTAATTGAAGCGCTGGCTAAAGAAGTGTTAGAAACCGTGTTGCCGCTGCAAATGGGCAACTATGACCTGCTGGCAGAAGGGCAATTAGCCCAGTTGCCTCGGTTTTGTCACCTAGATTTGCGGCCTTTGGTTGAGGCTTGCCAGGTGCGACGACTCAAGCAGCAGCCTGCTGCTGTGGCCAGTCCCGTAGCGATGCCAGCCACCCCGCTGCGGCCAGCCCCGGCGACGGTCAATTTGCCGCCGACGGTTTCCCCGACGTCACCTGAGGCAGTTGTTCAGCCTGATCAAAGCCAGCGATCGCCCGGTTCTCTGCAAAAGACAACCTACACGGTAGCGTGCATTGACGATAGCCCAACGGTCTTAAACGCGATCGAGGCGTTTTTAGATGACAAAGCCTTTAAGGTTTTGCGTATTGAAAATCCAGTCAGTGCGCTGATGAAGATCATTCGCAACAAACCCGACTTGATCTTATTAGATGTCACCATGCCTAACCTGGATGGCTATGAGCTTTGCTCACTCTTGCGGCGACATGCCTTGTTCAAACAAACCCCCATCATTATGGTGACGGGGAATACGGGCTTGATCGATCGCGCCAAAGCTAAGCTGGTTGGCGCTTCTGGCTACCTCACCAAACCCTTTACCCAGCCTGACTTACTCAAGATGGTGTTCAAGCATTTGAAATAGGCTGGCTCGTCGGTGGCGTAATAGGCTGGCAAGTTCAAGTCACCCTGCTCAGCTAGGGCTGCTCGCTGCTGGCTAATCCACACGCCCCTAGTCGGTGCTGCCTCTACCGCCTGAGCCTTTGTTGAAAAACAACCAAAGTTTTGCTCACATTTCTAGGACTTTCAAAGATGAGTATTACGCTGACCCAAACAATCTTGATCGTGGAAGATACGCCGTCTGAAATGGAACTGATGAGTCACTATCTGCGTGACAGTGGCTACACCGTCGTTGGGGCGGTCACTGCTCAAGAAGCGATCGAAAAAGCGATCGCCCTCAAACCAGCGGTCATTGTTACGGATGTGGTAATGCCGGGTATGAGCGGGTTTGAACTCTGTCGTCGGCTGAAGAAAACCCCGGAAACCGCCAAAATTCCGGTGGTGATTTGTTCTTCAAAAGACCAGGAAATTGATCGGCTTTGGGGTCTAAAGCAGGGTGCCGACGCCTATATCACGAAGCCGTTTACTCAAGAACAACTGATTCGCGCCGTTAAGTCAGTCACTCTCTAATTGCATGAATACTTCAGCTATTGTTCCGCTACCCGATCGCGCTCAAAAAGCGACAGGCGAGGCTCATCTCAAGTTTCACTTAGGGGCTAAAGTTCCGGCTGTTTTTGCCATGGCGCATGTTCAAGAAGTGCTAACGCTACCTGTGCAGCGGCTGACCCCCTTGCCCAATATGCCAGCCTGCATGTTGGGGCTGATGAATCACCGTAGCCGGGTTCTCTGGGTGGTTGATTTAGCCTGCCTGTTGGAAATTAGTCGGCTAGACGTGGCTGCGCAGCAGTACAACCTGATTGTGATTCGAGTTGGCAAACTCAGCCTGGGCTTAGCCGTTCAACAAATTGATGGCATGGTTTGGTTCGAAAGAGACATTATTCAGTCGCCTTTAGGGCAAACCACGACTGGATTAGTGCCTTATTTGCAGGGCTGCATTTGGCAAGAAGACGGGGTTTTGTTGGTGCTCGATACCGCTGCCGTCAGTCAGGCGTCTTTGCTGCGACACCCGGATGTTCTGGCTTAGGCAAATCGGCACCGAAAGCTGCCCTTCTGGCTCCGCCTCGCTTTATATTCACCCCCCATTCGTTCCCACTATTTGTCGAGGATTTTGTTTCCATGACGCATCCCATCAGCGCCTCAAATAAAGTTAGCTCTTTGGCAGCCAAAATGAATACGAACAGCCCGCTGGCTCAAACGTTACCCGTTGCTCACAAACCGACTGAAATGACCTGGCGATTGGCTTCTAACCAGCCGGATAAGGCTAAAAGTTTACGGTTTCAGCTTTTACGGGGAGTTTTGCCCGCTGTGTTGATTCCGCTAGCGATCGCCGGGACGGTTGGCTACCGGGTAATTCACGAAAATCTAGAGGAAGACTTGGCGGAAAGCGTTCACAGCAAAGCCATGCTGGCAAGCGAACTGACGCGCGACTATCTGCAAGAAATTGCCAGCGTTCCAGAACTGGTGGCTGATAATCCATTGGTGATTGAAGCGGCGCAAACGGCTAGCCAGCGATCGCCTGATCTCAATGACCTTTCAGCCGAGGAGGTCGAGCAGCGCTTTGCTGAAACCAAGCTGCTGCGTCCTAGTGAAGCCCTCAACAACTACCTGGCTCAAACCGCTGAAACCACCGGATTGGCTGAGCTGTTTTTTACTGAGCAGCGGGGGCTAAACGTGGCCTATAGCAGCCCCACCTCTGACTTTGTCCAAAGTGATGAAGACTGGTGGCGAGAAGCCCAAAGTAAGGGACGCTGGGTATCTGAGCCGATCTTTGACGAGTCTGCAGGCACCTTTGGCATTGAGTTTAGTCAGGCGATCGCCGATCCAGCTTCGGGTGATTTTCTGGGAGTGGTAAAAGCGGTTGTCCCGGCTGACTCAGCCCGACTTCAAGTCATTCCAGAAATGCTGGAATTGGCCGGACTCGAAGGTTCTCAGCAGGTACAGCTAGTAGATGCCTTTACGGGCAAAGTGCTGCAAACGATCACGGCGGATGGGGTAACCGATACGCGCGAAATTGTTGGCGGTGATTTGCTGGGTGAGGTTGCTCTGACAGTAGACAACGCGCTGGCCGCAGCCACCAACCCGGCTGAACTCTCCGCCGATTTGCAAAATCAATACGACCTCAAAGAGCTAGACGTTAGTCAGTTTGAAACCGACGAAAACAATCAGGGGCTAGTTGTCTCTTTTGTTGCCAGTGGCCGCAAGTATTACTTGTCGGCGATCGCAAATACTCACCTAATGGCGATCGCCTCAATTAGTAATGACGAATTAGAAACGGCTGGTCAGCGGTTGCTGGTCATTTTTGCCCTGGTAACGCTGGCGGCAGCCGGGGTGGCGATCGCCGTTATTTTGCGCTTAGCCAACCAGCTCTCTAGCCCGCTGCGCTATCTCTCTGGCACAGCCGAAGCCGTAGCTGCCGGAAATTTAGACGTAGCTGCGGTGCCCTGTGGTGCCCAAGAAACGCAAACTCTAGCCAATACGTTTAATACGCTGGTGAGTCGGGTTAAAGGCTTTTTGCAAGAGCAAACCAACGCCGCCGATCAGGCGCGGTTGCTATCAGAAATTGCAGGATTTCGCATTCGTAATGCGCAAGACTTGACAACCGCCTTTACCAAAGCCCTTACCGAAGCCCGGACATCTTTAGCCGCCGATCGCATAGTTGTCTACCGCTTTAAGGCCGACTGGAGTGGCTATATTTCGCATGAGTCGGTGGCGGCTGGCTGGCCGGAAGCCCTCAACGACAAAATTGAAGACCCCTGCATTCCCCTAGACCTAATTGAGGGTTATCAAAAAGACCGGGTTGTCGCCACGGACGACGTCTTTAACGCAGGCTTTCATCCCGATCACCTGAAGCTGATGGAACGGCTGCAAATTAAGGCCAACCTGGTTGTGCCGATCTTAAATGAAGGGCAGCTCTTTGGCTTGCTAATTGCCCATCACTGCAACCAGCCGCACGCTTGGCAAAGTTTGGAAATTACCTTTATGCGTCAGTTGGCGCTTCAGCTTGGCGGCATGCTAGACCAGCTTGCCTACCTGCAAAGCCGGACGGCTGAAGCCGAGCGATCGCAAGCCCTGCGAGACATCACGCTAGAAACCCTCGAAGCTGAAACGGCTGAAGCGGTTCTAGCTCAGCTCCCCGTCGAAAAGGTGCGTCAAACCCTACAGGCCGACCGGGTGATTGTCTACCGCTTTGATCAAAACTGGAAAGGCACGATTACGTTAGAAGCCGTCGTTGCCCCCTGGCCGCAAGCCTTAGGTGCCCAAATCCACGACCCCTGCTTTGAGCGCAACTATGTAGAAAAGTATGAGCAGGGTCGGGTACAGGCAACCGCCAACATCTACGAAGCGGGTTTGACAGAATGCCACCTGAAGCAGCTAGCCCCTTTCCAGGTAAAAGCCAATCTGGTTGCGCCCATTAATCAGGGGGGTAAGCTTTTGGGGTTGCTGATTGCTCACCAATGTTCGCGCCCACGACAGTGGACAACCACCGAGATCGACTTTTTTACCCAGGTGGCTACCCAGGTAGGCTTAGCCCTCGATCGCTGTGATTTGCTCACCCAGCGAGAACAGGCAGCAGAGCAAGCCCGCGCGATCGCCTCAGACCAGCAACAGCAAAAAGAAGCCTTACAGATGCAGCTAATCAATCTCCTTGGCGATATTGAAGGCGCGGCCAGCGGCGACTTGACCGTGCGGGCTGATGTCACCGTAGGTGAAATTGGCACCGTAGCCGACTTCTTTAACTCCATCGTTGAAAACCTGCGGCAGATTGTGACCCAGGTTAAAGCCACCGCCCAGCAAGTGAACCGCTCGGTAGGCGAAAACGAAGAAGCCATTCGGCAACTGGCTGACGAAGCGCTGAGCCAAGCTGAAGATATTACCCGCGCCCTCAGCTCGGTTGAAACCATGACCCAGTCAATTCAGTCGGTAGCCGCCAGCGCCCACCAGGCTGCTCAGGTAGCGCGGACAGCTTCTATGACGGCTGAGTCTGGCGGTACCGCGATGGAACGCACAGAGCAAAACATCTTGATGCTGCGTGAAACGGTAGGCACAACTGCCAAGAAGGTGAAGCGGCTCGGCGAATCTTCTCAACAAATTTCAAAAGTGGTTTCGCTAATTAACCAAATTGCGCTGCAAACCAACCTGCTGGCAATTAATGCTGGCATTGAAGCGGCGCGGGCGGGTCAAGAAGGCCAGGGCTTTGCTGTGGTAGCTGAAGAAGTTGGTGAACTTGCCAACCGTTCTGCAGCAGCCACGCAAGAGATTGAAAAAATCGTTGATGCCATTCAGCGAGAAACTGCTCAGGTCGTCGAAGCAATGGAACAGAGCACAACCCAGGTGGTGGAAGGCACCCACTTGGTAGAAGAAGCCAAAGCCAGCCTGGGGCAAATTGTCGAAGTTTCGCGCCAGATTGACCAGTTGGTGCAGTCTATCTCTAGTGCAACGGTGTCTCAGGTAGAAACTTCAACGACGGTTTCTCAACTGATGCAGATGATTGCGGAAGTATCCAAGCAAACCTCTGGTTCCTCTCTGCAAGTATCGAGTGCTCTGCGCTCAACGGTTGCGGTTGCCCAAGAACTACAGGCTTCAGTTGGCACGTTCAAAGTTGATGCTGAGGGGTAAATTATGTCCGACCAAAAGGAACTGGAAATTAAGCTACAGTTTCTCGATGAGGCTCAAGAATATCTTGCAGACTTAGAAGCCGCCTTGCTGGGGCTGGCTCACGGCCAGGTAGAAACCGAAAAGATCAACGCGGCTTTACGGGCTGCTCACTCCATCAAGGGTGGCGCTGGCATGATGGGCTATACAGTGCTCAATCAGCTAGCCCATAAGCTAGAAGATTCCTTCAAGGTTTTGAAGGTTCAAAAACAGCAATTAGCAACCGATTCTGAGCTAGAGCGCTGGCTGCTGGCTGCGGTTGATTGCCTGCGCCAGGTGATTGTTTGGCATCGGCAGCAAAAGTCGGTTGATCCAGCTTGGCTAGCCAGTCAGGCTGACCCGCTGTTTGAGCAGTTGCACCAGCGCTTGGGCGATCCGCAGGCCGAAGACGCGGCTTCTATGCTTTCGCCAGAAGAGGGGCAAGATATTGTGCCGATGCTGTTTGAAACGGAGGTAGAAGGCTGTCTGCAACGGCTAGAAGCCATTCTGGCCGATCCTCAGCAACCTTGCCTCAACGAAGAAGTTATGATTCTTGCCCAGGAGCTAGAAGGGCTAGGGGAGATGCTGCAACTTCCTGCCTTTACGGCGCTGTGCCATTCTGTGGTTGAGCAGCTTGAAGCTACCCCTGCCCAGTATGAAGCGATCGCGCAGCAGGCGGTCGCAGCTTGGCGGCGATCGCAAGCGCTGGTGCTGACCGGGCAATGGTCTTTGTTGCCGACGACGATTGCTGAGTTTGCGGGTTTTGCAGCGGCACCGATGGCTGCAGCCACCCGACCGGAGGCCGAAGACTTGGCCGCGGTTGAGTGGGATGAAACCGTCTCCTTTGAGCCAGGGGTCGAAGCGGCTGACTGGCAAACGACGCCTTCAGTACCAGAAGCGATCGCCGCTGATCGTTTTTTGAGCGCCCCAACGGCGGCCTCTCACCGCTTTAAGGCACTAGAAGTACAGCCCGAAGCGGCTGCAACCGCTGAGGCCGAAGACCTAGATAGCACGGTGCGCGTTTCAGTGAAGCGGCTCAACAGCCTCAACGATCTGATGGGCGAACTGACGATTGAGCGCAACAGTCTTACCCTCAACGTCAACCGCTTGCGCAGCTTAGTAGATGCGCTCAAACAGCGGGTTCACACCTTAGAAGAAGCCAATACCCAGCTTCGTTCAACCTACGACCAGGTTTCAATTCGTCGTTACCTGCCAGCGGCGACGCCTCAGCAGGCGACCAATCAATCAGAATTGCTGGGTTGGGGCAGTTCGGCAGGGGCACCAACGGCGCTGTTAGATCAGGCTTTTGACGAGCTAGAAATGGATCGCTACAGCGATTTGCATCTGCTCTCTCAAACCATGATGGAAACCATTGTCCAGATTCAAGAAGTCACCAGCGACATTGAGCTGGAACTAGAAGAAACAGAGCAAACCGGACGCAGCTTTAACAAAACCGGAAAACAGTTGCAAAACGGGCTAACTCAGGTGCGGATGCGTCCCCTTTCAGACGTGCTTGAGCGTTTTCCACGGGCTTTGCGCGAACTTTGTCTGCAACATGGCAAAGAAGCCGAACTCAAAATTGTTGGCGGCAATACCCTAGTCGATCGCAACATTTTAGAAAACCTGGCCGATCCGCTCATGCATCTGCTGCGAAATGCCTTTGACCACGGTTTAGAAGATCCCGATACCCGGCTGGCTAAGGGTAAATCTCGCCAGGGCTTGATTGAAATTCGCGCTGCTCATCGGCACAACCGCACGGTGATTACGCTCAAGGATGACGGTCGGGGAATCGATCTCAATAAGATTCGCCAGCGAGCCGAACAGATGGGGTTAGATGCTGATTTGCTAGCAGCAGCGAGTGAACCCGATCTGCTTTCTTTGATTTTTGAACCGGGTTTTTCGACGTCGGCTCAGGTGACTGACCTCTCAGGCCGAGGGGTGGGCATGGATGTGGTGCGCAGCAACCTCAAGCAGGTGCGAGGCGAAATTTTAGTAGATACCGAGCCGGGGCAGGGCAGCACCTTTACCCTTTCGGTGCCGCTCACCCTTTCGGTGGCTCGCATTCTCTTAGCTGAAAGCCAAAACATGGCGATCGCTATTCCCACCGATGCCATGGAAGAAATTCTAGTGCTGCCGTCGGCAGACATTCTAGCAGCGGCTGACAATGAAGGGTTTAAGTGGGGCGATCGCCTGATTCCGCTGGTGCGGCTCTCAGACTGGTTACGTTTCAACGGGCCCCGCCCTACCTACAAACTAGAAACTCCTCCAGCCATTGATGCGCTGACGGTTTTGGTGGTCAATCATGGGGGGCAGTGTGTGGGCTTACAGGTTGATCGCTGCTGGGGGGAGCAAGAAGTGGCGATTCGCCGAGTAGAGGGTGATTTACCTTTGCCTTCTGGCTTTAGCAACTGCACCATTTTGGGCGATGGTCGCGTTGTACCTTTGGTGAGTGTTCCAGAACTGCTGCACTGGATTACCAGCACTCAGCGATCGACAACGCCGCCGCCTAAACCCACCGTTAGCCTGTCTTATCAGTTGGTAGACCAGGCTAATCGGCAGTCTGGGCTGCTGGCTGCCAGCGCTGGGCGGACTCGACCGACGCTGCTCATTGTAGATGACTCGATTAATGTCCGGCGATTTTTGGCGCTGACGCTAGAAAAGGCAGGCTACCGGGTTGAACAGGCGAGAGATGGACAAGATGCCCTCGATCAGCTCCAAAACGGCCTGCGTCCGCAAGCGGTAATTTGCGATATCGAAATGCCGCGCCTAGATGGCTATGGTTTTCTGGCTAAAGCTAAAGCGGATGCCGCTTTTGAGCCAATTCCGGTGGTTATGCTGACCTCGCGTAGCGGCCAAAAGCATCGTCAGTTGGCGATGAGCCTGGGGGCAACGGCCTATTTCTCGAAGCCCTATAACGAGCAAGTGTTGCTACAAACCCTGGGTCAACTAATTGACGTAGCAGCTTAGCGATCTGGCTTGCTGCCACACCTCCCTAAAAAAGCGATCGCAACTGATAGCTAAAGGCAAAAAACTGAGGACAGAGGGCAGAAGGAAGGCTGCTTTGTCAAAAACTGGCAGCGATTGCAGGGTCTCAAATCAGGTGGCTATCGCCATAACGCATCCCTGGCCTAACGGTACGGGGATGCGTTCTTACTGATGGTGCAAACAGGTTAGATCACACTCATGACAAAGTCGTTAGCCAGTTTAGAATGGCTGAATTCACCACCTCTGGCCGCTCATCATGGGGGCAATGCCCTGTTTGCGGAATAGACTGAAACGTCACCATCGGTTGCGCTTCTGCCTGTTCGCTCAACTGGCGATAAACTTCAGCTCCTTTGATCGGCGTCCAGGGATCTTCTTCTCCCCACAGCACCAGCAAAGGCTGCTGAATTTGAGGCAACAACGCTTCTGGCTTAGGCCCAGGCGGCGCAGTCACAATTGAAGCAAATACCTGCTGCGCACCCGGATCGCAGGCAGGCCGATAGAGCATTTCTACTAACTCGTCAGTAATGGCGGCTGGATTGCGATAAACCTGTTTTAGCGAACTCCGAATGCGATATTTTTGCCGTACCTGATTAAACACAAACGGCCCTACCACCTTAGAACTCACCAGCTTTGTAAAGACCCCCATCACCAGACGTAATGGCAGTATCAGTTCTTCGGGGCGATGGTTTAAGCCGCCTGCACAGTTGAGCAACACCCCTGCCTGGGCTAATTCTGGGTGGTTGGCTAACATCATCAGCGTTAGTAAGCCACCAATAGAGTTGCCGACAAAGACGGCGGGCTGCTGTACATGCGTCTGGCAAAAATCTTGTAGCAGACTTTGCCATAACTCAAGGGTATAGTCGAGGGCGGGCTTAGCCGATTCACCAAAGCCAAGCAAATCTAAGGCATACACTCGGTAGCCAGCGGCGGCCAATACGGGTATATTCTTGCGCCAGTGACCGACAGAAGCCCCGAAGCCATGAATTAAAATCAGGGGTTGTCCGTCTCCTTGTACTGCGTATTTAATTTCATGGCCTTGCCACTGCCAGCTAGACTTTTCAATGGCTGGAGGAATAGCAGCTTGAGCGGTCATAAGTCTTTAAAGGTTTGAATCTTAAGCTTTTTTATCTTAGACGGTTTGAAGATGGCTTGCGGTTAAAGCGCCGTATTGGCTATTGATTTTTTGCTAGAATTCTGCTCAATTGTTGCCAATTTTTTCTTAGTTTAAGAGGCGATCGCTGCTGATGTCTGTAGAGCCGTTGTCAGGACTTACCGCAAACGCTGACGTATCAGAAACCCATTTTTATTACTTTGCCTACGGCTCTTGCATGTGCCCGGTAGACCTGAAGCGATCGCTTGCCGAAAAAACTCACGCTTATGTGATTGGTCCCGCTACCCTCAAAGGTCATCGTCTCGGCTTCTATCGGCGATCGCGCCTGCGCAACTGCGGAGTTCTCGATATTACCCCCGATCCGCACTCGACGGTGCAAGGCGTTCTCTATCGGTTGCCGTGGCGGCTTAGCGATCGCCTAGATGAACGCGAAGAAGGCTATACCCAAACGTTTGTCACCGTCGATTGCAACGCTCGGCAATACGCTGCCACCCGTACCTACACCGTCCTGGAAAAACTCACCTACGAAATCGCCCCCAACGACTGGTACTTCAACGTAGTTTTGCGAGGGGCGCTCACCTGTGGCTTACCCGAACAATATTGCTGGCAGCTCTTTCACCACATGCATCGCCTGCAGCAGCAGCAGGGCAGTGCCGTCGCTTAGGCAGGTGGCTAAAAGGGGGTTGCCGCTTTTTTTAGCATTTTCAATTTTTAACCGGATGTTGACCGTAATAAGGCAAAGCGGCTGACCAATCAGGGCGATCGCCTTGCTGCCAGCTTTGATAGGCCAGGTTTAACACAGCGCTAACCGAGTCGGCTAGGTTGCCCTCGGCCAGTACCAGCCGATAAGGCTGAGGCCAGACGGCAAGCTTAGATTGCCAATCGGCCAGGGGCATGACGGTATCTGCCAGAACAGGCGTCAGGCGCTTAGCCGTCACCTGATAAATAGCGCCGTAGACTTCACCGCGCTGAGCTTGCATCTGAACAGCAATGGCCTGCTCAAGAGTTGGCTGCGATCGCTCTGCCCAAGCAGCCAAGCTAGAAACAGCAAACAGCGGCAGGTTGAGCGCCTGAGCCAACGTTCGAGCCGTAACGACGCCAATGCGCGTTCCGGTAAAGCCCCCCGGCCCTTTAGCGACGGCAATAAAGCTCAAATCTTGCCAAGTATAGGGCTGGATAAATTCGGCCAGGTAGTCGTGCAAATAGGTCGAGAGATCGCGACCCAAAGGCCAAACCCGTTGGCGATCCACCGTCTCAAAATCGCTCAGCGCCAACCCTAAAGCCGGACTGCTGGTATGAAGGGCCAGTCCTAACATTCCTCTTGAGAAAAAGCCAGTTCACCAGGCAGCTTAGCCCCGGTTAGATCCGCCGCCGTCAGGTCAACTTCGGTCAAAATTGCTTGCGTCAAATCAGCATTTTGCAAAATCGTGCCTTTCAAGCTAGCCCCAGTGAAGTTGAGCGAGCTGAGATCTTGCCCCGAAAGATTGGCCTGATTGAGGTTGGCTCCGCTGAAGTTACTGGCTTGCAAATTAGCCCCGGTCAAATCGGCTCCGGTTAAGTCAGCCCCTAGCAAAGTCGCTCCCGCTAGATTGGCCTCCGTCAAATTAGCGTTAACCAGCGTGGCTCGATTCAGCCTTGCACCTTTTAAGATGGCCTGGTTAAGGTTGGCATTATCTAAATTAGTGTTGAGCAGTCGCGCGTCGGTTAAGTCAGCCTGTACCAGGTTGCACTGGCTCAGGTCAGAGCGTTGCAGATCGGCGCGTTTGAGATAAGCCGATTGCAGGTTGGCCGCCTGTAGACTAACGCGGCTAAGTTCTGCCCCAACCAGGCTAGCGGCGCTAAGATCAACTTCCGACAGGTTGGCTTCACTCAGGTCAGAGCGATTTAGCGTAGCTCGGGCTAAGTTGGCTTGCTGTAAGTTACTGGCGCTGAGGTCAGCCCCTAACAGGTTGGCCTGGGCTAAATTGGCCTGCACCAAATTGACCTGGTTCAAATCAGCCCCGCTCAAATCCGCCTGAGTTAAATTGGCCTGATGTAAATTGGCCTCAGTGAGGGTTGTACCGATAAGGTTAGCGCCTGTGAGATCAGCCGTCTGCAAATTGGCCGCTATCAGCTTGCGCTGGCTCAAATCGGCGTAGCTTAAGTCAATGGTGGCGGCACTGTTTTGCGTGCGCCATTGATTCCATTCTTCGCTACCTTGGATAAGTTGTTGAAGGTGCTCCTGATTTGCCATAGTGCAGCCCTATTCGTTCACTTCTGCGTACAGAACCCTCGCGTTTATCATTGCACACTTCCCTCAAACTCCGTAACTTCGCGTTGCAAATAGCGACTACGCTTGCTTCTTTTCTGTTTAACAGCCGCGATCGCTCGTTTCAGGACAATCTAAAAAAAACTCATGCAGCCCGGTCTTCAAGCTGCATGAGTTCAAGGTTAATAAATTAATGAATTAGCGGATGACGCTAATTAAGAAACCGAAGCCGCTACATAGCATAGGCCACTGATCAAGGCTAAACCCAAGGCTCCTAAAATAACGTAGTTGCGTTTTTGTGCGCCTGTTGGCGGCTCAGCCTCGTACATTTTAGGTTCTCTGGCAAAGTTGTTGAGGCGTCCGCCTTCTTCAGTGGTATATGGCATAAGCAGTTATCCTTACGGTTTCGTTTAATCTATCTTAACAAAGATTAACGCAAATACTGGCAGCTTTAGAAATATTTTTTAATTTTGCCTTTACCTGCGATGCGGATTCCTTTGACCCATCAGGGTTTGACGGATTTGTAACTTTTGCAGCATTGTTTGGCGGCTCTGGAGCAAAAGTCTTGCGGGCGGCGTGGGGGGGCTTCTTTCTCATTTATTGCTGTCGCCACCAGCGTTAAAACACTGCGATCGCTGAAAGCGGCTAGACAAAAAAAGCTTTTCTTCTGCCCTCAGCCTCTATCTATATAAGACTTTGGGTAAACGACTTGCGGAGTTAGTCGCCAGTCGGGTGAAGTCTATGCCAGTGGTTTACGAGCGATGGCGCGATGGAACAAGCCTGGATTTTTGTAATTGCGACTTTAGTGTTTGCGATAGCGCTGGGATTGCGACTTTATTTCGCTCATAGGCGTACGCAAGCCATTGCTGCTCTAGCTTCTCAGTTGGGTTTGACGTTTTTAGACAAAGGGAATCATCTAATCCCGGCGCTGATTTGGAACTTTGACCTGTTTTCTAAAGGGCGATCGCGTCGGGTTCACAACGTCTTGAAAGGTCGGGCGAACGGCGCGGACGTCTGTTTGTTCGACTATAGCTACCGAACAGGGAGCGGCAAAAACTCCAGTACGCACTATCACACCGTGGCTTTGCTGTGGACAGAAAAGCTAGATTTGCCCACCTTTCTGCTCATACCCGAAAATCTGTTTCATAAAATTGGCCGTGTTTTTGGCTACCGCGACATTGACTTTGGCGACTATCCTCAGTTTTCGCAGCGGTACTTGCTACGCGGAACTGATGAAGCCCGAATTCGCCAGGTTTTTGATTATCGGGTGATTCCCTTCTACGAGCAGCGGCAGCGTACCTGCACAGAAGGGGCAGGCCATGCCTTCATTTATTACCGCACCGACGGTAGGCTTAGCCCCGATCGCTGGTCTAGTT
The DNA here is from genome assembly GCF_052168255.1 of Almyronema sp. Lineage (NCBI taxonomy): Bacteria > Bacillati > Cyanobacteriota > Cyanophyceae > Nodosilineales > Nodosilineaceae > Almyronema > Almyronema sp. The sequence goes on from NZ_JBQLZL010000042.1 coordinate 71,954, forward strand.
TACTCAACGAAGCTCAAACCGTTGTCGGTTTGCTGAGTAGATGAGCCTTTAGACAATTTAAAGTCTTGTCAAACCCAGCCCCGACAGACTTTTGAGGTTGTCGCTGGCGTTTATGATAAAAAACGCAGTTAGCCAAAATGGGTCATGGTGCGATCGCCCCGACGGGCCGGACAAAATGTACGCCGAATGGCCTTACAGCGACGCTCTAAAGCCGTCTATTGGTGGTTGGCGGCGCTAGGGTTGGCGATCGCGCCCTTGATGTTGCAAACAGCGATCGCTGATTTTGCTAAGGCTTCCAAACGCTCGGTGTGGCTACCTCCTCCGCTCTATGTCTGTGCCTACGGCCTGTTTTTGACCGGATCGGCGGTTTCGATTTGGCACGGTAAAAAGTTTTGGCAGCAGGCCAACCGAGCCGATCGCGGTGCCCAAGCAGAGGAGGACATTGCTCAACTGCTACAACCTTTAGTAGCAGAAGGCTGGCGCTTTGAATATAACCTGCCGCTGCAAAACCGTTTGGGAGACGCTGATATTGTCTGCTTTTCGCCCAAAAAGCGGGTTTACGTGATTGATGTTAAATCTCACCAAGGCGAAGTACATTTTGATGGCAACCGCCTCTACCGCCAAATGGGTAAACAGACCTATGGGTTTGAAAAAGACTTCCTACGGCAATGCATGAAGCAGGCTTTTCAGGTCAAGCGGCAGCTTCGAGTTCGCTATGTAACAGCGGTGTTAGCCTTTTCTCAGGCTAGCGTCAAAACCCGCCACGGTAAGCTACGCGGTGTATATGTAGTACGGCGATCGCGCTTGGTTAAGCTATTACAGCAGCTAGGCTAAGCAGCTATCCGGCCTTAGCGCACGGTTCCACGTAAGGCTTCAGCATCGATCGGCTTAATTAAATAGAGCCTGACTAAATCGCCAACAATGCCAGCCACTAGCGGAATTTTGCGTAACAGCTTCCAAGCTTTAGGGGCTTTGCTTTGGTCAATTTCTTTGAGCTTCAGATTACGCTCGGAACAGCGATCGAGCCGCTTGAAAAAGTCAGGATGATCGACGTTGAGAATGACCGGAAATGCTCTAGCAGAGGTGTCGTTGGTTTGGCGAATAACCTCAGCGTCAAACTGAGTAGCCTCTAAGCCCAGCATGTCATAAAACTTGGCGCGTTCATGCACCGTTAGTGTATGCGTAGCAAACACAGAAAGCAAAAAGAAACGGCTCCAAAGGCGAGACTGCCAGGTTTGCCACATTTGAGGCTGCGATCGCAATAGCGCTTTGAAAATATCGCCGTGACGATTTTCATCCTGACACCAGCTTTCAAAATAGTTGAACAGCGGATAAAAGCGATGTTCGGGGTGTTGCTCTAGATGGCGATAGATCAGGATATAGCGCCAGTAACCAATTTTCTCTGAAAGGTAAACCGCATAAATAATCCACTCAATCGGAAAGAACGTATAGGTACGGTTTTGGGTGAGCTTAGCCAGATCCAGCGAAAGATTAAAATCTGACATCGCTTTATTCAGAAATCCGGCATGACGCGCCTCATCACGCGCCATCAGCGAAAAAATTTCTGCCAGAATCGGGCTGCGCTTTTTCAGCTTGCGTGACAGTTCTTTAAACAGCAAAAAGCCAGAAAACTCCGAAACACAAGATCGCTCCAGATAGTCTACAAAAGCTTGCCGTTCTTCCCCCTGAATATGCTCCCAGCCCTGCTTAAACCCCTGATCGCGGACAAAGTGATGGCGATTGTAATCAGCCCGCATTTCCACCAGCATCGCTTGTAAATCGACCTCGCCAGCCGAAAGATCTAAGCTAGCCGCCTTTTCAAAATCTGTTGTGTAAAAACGGGGGGTGAGTAAGTTCTCGGCAACTTCAACTTTAGAACGGGGGGCGGGGGATGAGACGGTATTTACCATATAAATTTCGCTCCAAAAGTCTTAATCACTAAATAGCTATAAAAAGAATAGTATGAGTTGCGGCCATCCTTGCAGCCTTTACATTTTTTCACTCACCTTAGACGACTACCCAAAGTTGTTGATTTGGGCTGGGGCAGCGCACCCCTGACGCCGATCCGCTTTTACAGCTATAGCCGTAGCGACAAACGTTGCCCCACTTCGCTGGCTGAAAGCCTCTAACAAAAGGACTTTCCTTTTGCCCTCAGCCTTGAGCCGCTAGCGATCAAGGCCGCCTGCCTGCTGTCAGCAAACGCCACCGATAGCCAAACCCCACCAAACCCGTGTGTGAAGTTTTGAAACGAGAATTGCTTAAATCGTTTAATCGCTATATGGTGATGAATGTAAATTTTATCCGACTCAGTAAGATTCCCTATGAGTTTTCAAAGCAACTCGCCTCAACAGCTTGAGGCTCAAATGGTGCCCCCCGCCGATGCCCGTCAGCGATTTAAGCGCTATGTGCAGACGCTTCAAGATCAGATTTGTGCGGCTTTAGAACAGCTAGATGGCGAAGCTCAATTTCAAGAAGATCCCTGGCAGCGAAGCGAAGGCGGCGGCGGTCGTACGCGAGTCATTAGCGGTGGGCGAGTTTTTGAGCAGGGCGGGGTCAACTTTTCCGAGGTTTGGGGAGATACCCTACCCCCGGCTATCTTAAGCCAGCGGCCTGAAGCAGCAGGGAATGACTTTTATGCAACGGGGACTTCGATGGTGCTGCATCCGCGTAACCCCTATGTGCCGACGGTGCATCTCAACTATCGCTACTTTGAAGCTGGCCCGGTTTGGTGGTTTGGGGGTGGGGTTGATTTAACACCCTACTATCCTCGACTGGAAGATGTCATTCATTTTCACTCTGTGATAAAGCAAGCCTGTGAGGCTCATCATCCTGAGTTTTACCCGGCCTTTAAGCATTGGTGTGATGAGTACTTCTATCTCAAGCACCGCCAAGAAAGTCGGGGGATTGGAGGGATTTTCTTTGATTATTTAGACTATCGCGGCCATCTCTATGCGGGGCCTGACCTAGGCGGAGTGGCTGGCCGCTATAGTCAGCGCGTTGGGCCAGTGGCTCGTAGTTGGGAAGAGTTGTTTGCCTTTGTGCAGAGTTGTGGCAATGCCTTTTTACCCGCTTATGTGCCGATTGTGGAACGACACCAGGATCAACCCTATGGCGATCGCGAACGCAATTTTCAGCTTTATCGGCGCGGTCGCTATGTCGAATTTAACTTGGTCTATGACCGAGGAACGGTGTTTGGCTTGCAAACCAATGGTCGTACCGAATCAATTTTGATGTCTTTACCCCCGCTGGCTCGCTGGCAATACGGCTACACCCCTGCTGCCAATAGCCCAGAAGCTGAATTGTATTCTACCTATCTCAAACCTCAAGACTGGTTGATGTTGCAATCTGCGCTTTAGCACCGCGCTAAAAACGCGTGGCTCAAACTTCCGCTTCACAAAGCCGTTGATTTTCTCAGGTTTAAAACATGATGTATCCGTTGTCCGCCCAGCTTCGGGCAGGAACGCAAGCCTCCCATACGCTGGCAGAAAATACTGCTTTTATGAAATGCTTTTTGCAAGGCAGGGTCGTCAAATCTGCTTTCCGTCAGCTACTGGCTAATCTGTATTTCGTTTACCGCACGTTAGAAGTTGAAATGTTGCGGCACCGGGCAGATGCGATCGCTGGGCCTTTGTATTTTCCAGAACTGTTGCGTACTGCCAATTTAGAAGACGATTTGGCTTATTACTACGGCGAAAACTGGCGTAACCAAGTGGTTCCTGCTGCCGCAGGAGAAGCATACGTCGCCCGCATTCGCGAAGTTTCGTTGAAAAATCCGGCCTTGCTGGTTGCCCATGCCTATGTGCGCTATATGGGCGATCTCTCCGGCGGCCAAGGGCTGAAAAAAATTGCGCGGGCGGCTATGCAGCTACCCAGCGATCGCGGTACTGGTTTGCATGAGTTTGCTCAAATACCGACCGTCGAGGCGCAGCGAGCCTTTAAGGCCAAGTATCGCGATGTGCTCGACCAGTTACCGCTAGAGGCAGACCTAGCTCAAGCCATTGTCGATGAAGCGAATCATGCTTTTTGGCTCAATCGCAATCTGCTGCAATCGCTAACAGACCAAGTCAGAACAGCCATTGGCGATCGCACGTTTGAGCAAATCATGCAGCAACCGCAACCGGGTCACACCGAGCCGCATCCTGATCCCACCTCGGCGGTGTTGGTTTCAGCGGAATAGGGGCTAATTTTTAGCGTCTCCGTTTCGCCCCACAGTTTTTGTTAAGGCTCCAGAATGGATCTCCTCTCATCCCCGTCCAGGGGATTTTCTGCATCTGCCGCTTTATTCTTCACTTTTCTTTTTGATAGGTTAACGCTTACCCTATGACAGCACTCAGTCCCTTAAAAATTGGTCAGCACCTCGCTCAGTACCCCATCATCCAGGGAGGCATGGGGATTCGTATTTCAGGTGCTAACCTGGCGGCTGCCGTCGCCAACTCAGGCGGCATTGGCACTATTTCGGCGGTTGGCTTGGGCATGAATTCGCCCTATTTCGACCCGACCGCCACCAACCCTAAACAGCGACAAATTCAGTTTGCCGAAGCCAATCGGCTAGCCCTAATTGACGAACTTAATAAAGCTCGCTTTTTCAGCCCCGACGGCATTTTGGCTGTCAATATTATGGTGGCGGCTCGTGATTATGAAACCCTGGTGCAAACAGCGGCTCACCACGGAGCCAATCTCATTATTTCGGGGGCGGGCTTGCCCCTCAACCTTCCCCAACTAACCCAGGCCACACCTGATGTAGCGCTAGTGCCGATTGTCTCTAGCAGCCGCGCTGCTCAACTGATTTGCCGCAAATGGCAAAAAAGCTATGGCCGTTTACCCGATGCTTTTATCGTCGAAGATCCCCACTTTGCAGGTGGACATTTGGGGGCAAAAGTTGAAACCCTAGGGCAGCCTGAGGTGGCGATCGCCTCTGTTATTCCGGCTTTATTGGCTTACCTGCACGACGATTTAGAAGCCGATATCCCCGTAATTGCAGCAGGCGGCATTTGGGATCGATCTGATATTGAACGCGCCCTGGCGTTAGGAGCCAGCGGTGTTCAAATCGGCACTCGCTTTATCACCACTGACGAATGTGACGCCGATATTCGCTACAAAGAATTTCATCTCCAGGCTGAGCCTGAAGATGTGGTTTTGGTACCCAGTCCAGTTGGGCTGCCCGGTCGCGCCCTACGGAACGCGTTTGCCGATACGGTTTTGTCTACAGGCACACCCAATCCGAAAGGACTGTGTCTGGCGAACTGTTTGCAGGTGTGTAAATTTCGCGATCGGCGAGAAACCTATTGCATCCTCAAAGCCTTAGACCGCGCGGCTCGCGGCGAGGTAGAAACAGGGCTGGTTTTTGCGGGTAGCAATGCTGGCCGCGCCGAGAAAATCGTGTCTGTGGCTGAACTGATGGCTGAACTAACCGCTGACGCTATGTAGATCAAGAAAGGAGGCTAAATATCATGGCTGCTTTCCCCCCGGCATCGCCGCTGCTTTCCCCTTTGGCATCCATACTACCAGAACACCTGAATCTGATGGGATACGTAGATCGATCTGAAGTCAACGGGCCAGACTGTCGGGCAGTCGTGTGGGTGCAGGGTTGCTGCCGCCAGTGTTCTGGCTGCTTTAATCCTCAGTCTTGGTCGTTTGCCCCAAACCAAATTATTTCTGTTGAGGCTCTGGTCAATCGCATTTTGCGTGAACCGCGCAACCAGGGCGTAACCTTTTCGGGGGGTGAACCTTTTTGGCAAGCTGTGGCCTTAGCTGAAGTCGCTCGGCAGGTGAAAGCGCAAGGGTTAAGCGTTATGTCTTTTTCAGGGTTTACCTGGGAACAGTTACAGGCAGAATCAGCCCCTGTCGGCTCTCAGGCTTTGTTAGCGCAGCTCGATATTTTAGTAGATGGCCCCTATGTAGAATCGCTAGCCATTCACGAGGCGACCTCTCCTGTGTCTTCCCAAAATCAGCGGGTTCATGTCTTCAACCCAGCGCTTAAAAACGCTATTAACTGGGCGAGCGATCAAATGGAAGTTCATATTTTTCCTGATGGCAGTCGCCTGTTTACCGGATATCGCGGCCAGGTAGGGCTGTTTGACTAGCCCAGCTTGATGATCGCGCTGGCGGTTAAGACGGGGTTGAAGCAGAGGGCGCGATCGCCTGATCTAGGGTATTGCCCAGCTTATCGGCAATGCCCGCAATCCAGGTTTCGTCTTGCTGGGTGTAGCTGCGAGGGGCATTGGCTGCTAAAATGAGCGCCCCGCCGTTGCCCATCGGCTGACAGATCACGCCTTGCGTGTTTTCGGGTAGGTAGTCAAATTCGACCCGACCGGGGTAAATTTTGAGGCTAACCAGGTAGACCGGAGCTTGTTTAGCCAGCACCCGCTGCAAAATGGCTCCGGGCTTCACCTCTGCCACCGGGCCTAAAGTGCCACGGCGCATAATTACCTGGCCTTGATAGTAAGCAACCACCGATCGCGTAACGGTGTTAGTTAGCAAAAGATGAGAAGCCCAGGCCAGTTCTGTCTGCACAACTTCCGGCAGGTCTTTGCCTAGCTCAAAGCCAGATTCACCCACCAGTTCTACCGCTTCGGGGGGCTTGGGCTGAATTTGCTGCCATAACAGCCCCGTTAGAATCAAAACGGCGCTAATAATGACGCCTAAGGCATCCGATCGCGCTTGTGAGTCAGTCAGCACGGGCGTTGCCAAGCGGTTGACCATTAGCAGGGTTCCGGCGATCGCACCGACTACAATAGGAAGACGGCGCAGGACTAGGGTTTGATCCGGCTTTGCCATGAACTGGGCGGTTGAAACTCACAGTTCTAGTGTATCTTTACCAGGTAAAACGTCTGTTCTCTGGGTGAGTGTATCCATGATGGGGTTGTTACCAATGATGGGGATGGGCCTGCTTTCCTTTGTGATGGGGGGGAGCCAAAGTCAGCCGCTAGTCGCCTCTAACCTGGACACCATTGAGTTAGCGGTGCAGTGGCGGTCTCCCTGGGTTGCCCAACTGTTTGAACCTGATCCCGCCGCCTCGGCGATCGCCCAACAATATCTGGCAAATTTAGCCAACCAGGGGCTAGGGGCGAATACCCAAGGTTTGTTCTTTTTTACTGGCAGTACCACCGAAACCTACCACCAAGCAACCACGCCCCTACCGGCCGCTTCATTAACCAAAATTGCCACAACGCTGGCGGCTCTCTCCACCTGGCGACCCGATCATCGCTTTGAAACGCTGGTGGGGGTCACTGGCCCGATTGAAAATGGCGTCGTCAGCGGTAATTTAGTCGTGCGTAGCGGCAGCGATCCCTTTTTTGTCTGGGAAGAGGCGATCGCTTTAGGCAACGCCTTACAGGCGGCTGGCATTTCAACGGTAGAAGGCGATCTCATTGTTTTGGGCGACTTTACCATGAACTTTGAAGCAGACCCGTACCGCGCTGGTGAGCTGCTAGAGCAGGCGATCGACGCGCAGCGCTGGTCGTCCGAAATTGAGAGCCAGTATCAAGCTCTACCCCCCAATACCCCTCACCCCCAGGTGTCGATTCAAGGCGGCATTCAAGTACAGCCCCTCGATGCGGTTGGCCAAGTATCGGCTTGGGTCGTACAGCATCAGTCTTTGCCGCTGGTGGCTATTCTCAAAGCGATGAATATCTACAGCAACAATGTCATGGCTGAGCAGATGGCTGATCTGGCTGGAGGGGCTGCTGTTGTGATGGCGAAGGTAGCTGAAAAGACAAGGGTTCCAGCCAACGAAATTCAGTTGGTCAATGGGTCAGGATTAGGCGTAGAAAATCAGATCTCACCGCGCATGGTGGTGGCGATGCTGACCACGCTAGAGCGGATGCTGCAAGCAGAAGGCTATACCATTGCCGATGTTTTGCCCGTGGCGGGTCGCGATACGGGCACTTTAGCCTACCGAGATTTACCTGCCCACGCCGCTTTGAAAACAGGTAGCTTAGCGACCGTCAGTTCCTTAGCCGGGGTGTTTCCTACCCGCGATCGCGCTTTGGTGTGGTTTGCCATTCTCAATCAGGGCGGCAATTTAGAGGGGCTACGCCAAGGGCAGGATAACTTGCTTAAAGCGATGCAGCAGCATTGGGGTAGCCCTACGACCGTTTCCGATCGCCTTCAGCCCAGCGTTGATTTTGATCAACCGCTCTATCAATTGGGCAATCCCCAACGCAATCAGGCATTTGTCGCCGGGAACTAACGTCTAGCTGCATCTAGCTTGACGGCGTGATCCCCAAAACAAATACCAATCGAGCGCGCCGTTCTAACCAGAATGTCGTCTGGATCGACAGCGCGGTACTGAGCGATCGCCTCAGCAATCGGCACGCTAATGACATCGCGATCGTACCAGCTCACCATATGGTCAAACTTGCCTTCGGCAATCAAATCGACTGCGGCTACCCCAAAAGCGCTAGCCAGCACCCGATCTAACGGAGACGGCACCCCACCCCGCTGCACATGCCCCAAAACTGTTACCCGCGTTTCGGCACCGCTGCAATCAGAAATGGTATCAGCTAAGTATTGACCAATGCCGCCTAGACGACACTGCCCCAGGCGATTGGTTTGGGTCACCTTGCAGCCCGTTTCGTCACAGACTGATTCAGCGACCACCATCAGCGCAAAATTGCGCCCACGTTGGTGCAACTGTTCAATTGCCTGACAAACATTGTCAATCGTATAGGCAATTTCGGGGATCAAAATAATATCGGCACCCCCTGCAATGCCAGCGTTAAGGGCAATATGCCCTGCATCGCGCCCCATCACTTCTAAAATCATCACCCGCGAGTGGCTAGCAGCGGTAAAATGCAGGCGATCGAGGGCTTCTGTGGCGATGTTAACAGCCGTATCAAAGCCGACAGAGCGTTCGGTACTGCCAAGGTCGTTGTCAATCGTTTTGGGAATAGCCACCAAATTGATCCCACCCTGCTGGGCTAGCTGACGCAAAATCGCCAAACTGCCATCTCCACCGATGCCAATTAGCGCATCCAAATTCATCTGGTGGTAGCCTGCAATGATTTCTTCAGAGCGATCGCGCAGACTACCATCCGGCATGGGATAAGCAAAAGGATTGCCTTTGTTGGTGGTGCCTAAAATAGTGCCGCCTAGCGTTAGCAGCGGGTAAGTATCTGAAAGGCCAAATTGAATGTACTCCGGTGGGCGGTGCATTAACCCGTGAGTAGCGCGGCAGATGCCAAACACTTCCCAGTCGTAAGTGCCAATAGCTCGGTGGGTAACTGCGCGAATGGCGGCGTTCAACCCGGCACAGTCTCCCCCACTGGTGAGAATTCCAATCCGTTTGATTTTGCTCATGTCATTCCCTCTTGATGTGAGCTATCAAGACTATCCGGTATTAAAGGCGCTGGTAATCTGTTGTGCAGAAAATTTTTAATTTTTGGCCGAGTGTTGATAGCGGCCACGTTGTCAATGTCAACACCTCATTATTTTTAGGCAGGCGTTGAACCCTGAGAAACTCTCATTTTGCTGCTAGCCAAAATCTCGTAACCCTGAATATACCAGCTTTAGAGAAACCCGACCTGGAATGAAAGAGGGTAGAAATAGGCGCTTGCGGAGATTTGCTAATCTTTTTTTAATCATCAAGTTTTACAAAGTCTGAACCCACAAATTCGCTAATTTTACAGGCGGCGATCGCGATTTCTATAGTTCGTCTAAAGCTTAGCAACGGTCTTTAAATTGCCTACCTAATATGGAACCAATGGGCGGTGGCAAACCCCAATCAATCTGTTAATTGATGTAATAACGGCGTCTCTGCCTGAGAAGACGCAAAAAATTTAGGAGGAAAACGATATGGTTAACGGCTACCAGCCAGCCCAGGCAGCAGCTTTAGACCGCGACTGCATGACCCTTTCACGCCACGTCTTGCAACAGCTTCAAAGCTTTGGCCCAGAAGCGCAAGACCTCAGCGCTTTGATGAATCGGATTGCCTTAGCGGGCAAGCTGATTGCCCGACGGCTCACCCATGCAGGGCTAATGGAAGATGCATTGGGCTTTACGGGCCGCACCAATGTTCAGGGTGAAGACGTCAAACGGATGGACGTTTTTGCCAACGACGTTTTTATCTCCGTCTTTAAGCAAAGCGGGCTGGTATGCCGCTTAGCCTCTGAAGAAATGGAAAAACCTTACTACATTCCTGAAAATTGCCCAGTGGGGCGCTACACGCTGCTCTACGACCCCATTGACGGCTCTTCTAATGTGGACATTAACCTCAATGTCGGCTCCATTTTTGCCATTCGCCAACAAACGGGCGACGATGTTGACCAAAGCGCCGCCGATTTGCTGCAAGACGGCCACGAACAAATTGCGGCAGGCTATATCTTGTATGGCCCCAGCACGGTTCTGGTTTACTCCATGGGTTATGGCGTCCACGCCTTCACCTTAGACCCCAGTTTGGGAGAATTTATCCTGTCTAGTGAAAATATTCGGATACCCGAACATGGCCCAACCTATAGCGTCAACGAAGGGAATTTCTGGCAATGGGAGGATTCAATCCGTGATTTTATTCGTTATGTTCATAGACATGACGGTTACTCAGCCCGCTACAGTGGCGCTTTAGTCGGCGACTTTCATCGCATTTTGATGCAAGGCGGCGTGTTTCTTTACCCCGGCACGGTCAAAAAGCCTGAAGGTAAGCTGCGACTCCTCTACGAAACAGCGCCTTTGGCCTACTTAGCCGAGCAAGCGGGGGGACGAGCCAGCACGGGCACTCAGCCGATTTTGCAAGTGGTACCCGATAAGCTACATGCACGGACGCCTTTGGTGATTGGTAGTAGCGATGACGTGGCGCTGGTTGAATCTTTTATTAGCGAACGCCAGCGGGAAGCTGAGGCTGAACTAGCAGCTTCTCAATCTTAGGCAGGCGAGTTAATCCTTAGGCAGGCGAGTTAATCCGCATTTGAAGTCACTGTTTTTTAGTTCTTACCAGTTGTTATCAGGAGATTTATATGGCTGCTACTGCAGACAACCCCATTCTTCACCTCAAAGATTATGGCCAGAGTGTTTGGATGGACAACCTCAGCCGCGACATTTTGCAATCGGGTGAGTTAGAAAAGCTCATTGAAAGCCGCGATGTGCATGGCATTACCTCTAATCCAGCCATTTTCCAAAAGGCGATCGCCGGAAATGCCATCTACGACCAGGATATTGAAGCGGGTATCCGGGCGGGCAAGTCAGTGGAAGAAATTTACGAGTCGCTGGTGTTTGAAGACATTCGCCGCGCTTGCGACACGCTGATGCCCATTTATCAGCAAACCCAGGGTTTAGATGGTTACGTTAGTTTAGAAGTCCCCCCCAGTTTGGCTCGCGACCACGAAGAGACAACGGCAACCGCCCGCCGCTACTTCAGCGATCTGAATCGACCCAACCTGATGATTAAGATCCCAGGGACGCCAGAGGGGGTTCCTGCAATTGAGCGAGCTATCAGCGAAGGTATCAACGTCAATGTGACGCTGCTCTTTTCCGTCGATGCTTATCAAGAAGCGGCCTGGGCTTACATTCGCGGTCTAGAGAAGCGAGTTGAACAAGGCGAAGATATTAGCCAGATAGCGTCGGTCGCTAGCTTCTTCCTTAGCCGCATTGACACCAAAGTAGACGATCGCGTTGATGAACTGCTAGTGGGCGAAGACAACCTCAGTCAAAAAGCCAAGCTGCAAGCCGTCAAAGGCGAAGTCGCGATCGCCAACGCTAAAATCGCTTATCAGGAATACAAAAAGATAATCAATAGCGATCGCTGGCAAGCCCTCGCGCAAAAAGGCGCTAAAGTACAGCGGCTATTGTGGGCTAGCACCAGCACCAAAAATCCTGACTACAGCGATGTTATGTACGTTGACGAGTTAATCGGCCCGGATACCGTCAACACCCTACCCCCCGACACTATCGAAGCTTGTGCTGATCACTGCGACGTTGACAGCCGCATTGAAACAGAAGTCGATCAAGCCTATCAGCTAATCGACAGTTTGCCTGAACTGGGGATTCAGCTCGACCAAATCATGGATGAACTGCTCGAAGAAGGTATCGACAAGTTTGTCCAGCCCTTCGACAAGCTAATGGATTCACTGGTTACCAAAGTCAAGCAGCTATCGCCCGCTTAAGCCCAGCCCGGTTTAACTAACCACGGGAAATCTGCCAAATCTGGTTGATTTCCCGCTGCGGTTGGGTCAATATCATCCCTCACCTGTGTCTTCCTACTCTACGCGCCTATGGTCACCCTACTTGAAAATCCGCTTCGCGTCGGTCTCCAGCAAGATCCGATTCCCGATCCCCAAATTTTGATCATTTTTGGGGCTTCAGGCGATTTAACCCACCGCAAACTAGTGCCCGCTCTTTATCAAATGCGCCGCGAACGGCGTTTGCCGCCAGAAACAACTATCGTAGGGGTTTCTCGACGCGATTGGAGCCATGACTATTTTCGCGATCACCTCAAAGAAGGGGTCGATGAGTTTGGCGGGGGTATTGGTAGCCAAGACCTGTGGGACGATTTTGCTAAAGGACTTTTTTACTGTTCTGGCAATATTGATCAGCCCGAAAGCTATCACAAACTCAAAGCCTTTTTAGCTGAGCTAGACGAAAAGCGGGGCACGCGGGGCAACCGGGTTTTTTATCTATCCGTAGCTCCTCGTTTCTTTGGGGAGGCCGCTCAGCAGCTAGGGAATGCGGGCATGCTGAGCGATCCGAGTAAGCAGCGGCTGGTGATTGAAAAACCTTTTGGCCGCGACTTAGCCTCGGCTAGAGTCTTAAACCGCACCGTTAGCCAGGTTTGTGACGAAAGCCAGATTTACCGAATTGACCACTACTTGGGCAAAGAAACCGTACAAAACCTGATGGTTTTTCGCTTTGCCAACGCTATTTTTGAGCCGCTGTGGAATCGCCAGTTTGTCGATCATGTGCAAATTACGGTGGCTGAAACCGTAGGGCTAGAAGGTCGAGCGGGCTACTACGAAACGGCTGGTGCGCTTAGAGACATGGTGCAAAATCACCTCATGCAGCTGTTTTGCTTAACCGCAATGGAAGCCCCTAACTCTCTAGACGCTAACAGCATTCGCACGGAAAAGGTGAAAGTTATTCAAGCAACGCGCTTAGCTGATCTCAGCGAACTAGAGCTATCAGCCGTGCGAGGGCAATACTCAGCCGGGTGGATGAAGGGCAAACCTGTGCCGGGGTATCGGCAAGAAGAAGGCGCTGATCCCAAATCGACAACGCCAACTTACGCCGCTATTAAGCTCTATGTCGATAACTGGCGTTGGAAAGGGGTGCCCTTTTACATGCGCACAGGTAAGCGCATGCCCAAAAAGGTAACGGAAATTTCTATTCACTTTAAGGAAGTGCCTTACCTGATGTTTCAGTCAGCGGCTAAGCAGATGAACCACAACGTTCTGGCGCTGCGCATTCAGCCTGACGAAGGCATCTCAATGCGATTTGAGGTTAAAACTCCCGGCAATTCGCTTCGTACGCGCTCCGTGGATATGGATTTTCGTTACGATGCTGCTTTTGGTAAAGCAAGTACAGACGCCTATAGCCGTCTTCTGGTGGACTGTATGTTAGGCGACCAAACGCTTTTTACGCGGGGAGATGAGGTTGAAGCTTCTTGGCGAGTTTTGACGCCTTTGTTGCAGGCTTGGGACGCTCCGGCTCCGCCTGAGTCTGTTCCCCTTTATGAGGCTGGCACTTGGGAGCCGGTTGAAGCTGAACTGCTGCTCAATCACGATGGCCGCCGTTGGCGCAGGTTGTAATACCGAATTGGATGAGGAATCAGTAGCATGGAGTTAGTTGACAAAGTATTCAACGGGTCAACTTTTTAACAATTAGCCCTTGCTTGAACTCATCCCTCTTGATTTGACGCCTGTTAATTCTCGCAATGCTAACCCATAATCTCTAATTTCTTTAGACTTTTATGACTACGACTCCTCTTGTGGCGCTTCAAAATCCCAAAGACATTTCTGTCGATGAAATTGAAGCCGAGCTACGTCAGATCTGGCATAGCCAAGATTCAGGTAAGTCTGCCCCCGTTGTCACCCGTGCGGCAACCTTCAGTATGGTGGTTTACGAACCCGAAGAGTTTCAGCAGTTGCTGGCTGCTTTAGGCTTTTACGACGGCCCCATCGACGGAATTCATGGCCCTCAAACTAAAGAGGCGGTAAGAGAGGCTCAAACGGTGTATAAGCTGAGGGTGACTGGACGGGTAGGGCCGTTGACGCTGCAGCGGTTGCGGGACGAATATAAAGCGCTCCCGGCTGAGCGCAAAAGCATCACGAATGAAGACAGACGCGGTTTTACGCTCAGCGATGCGATCGCGGCTCATAATCCCTGCCGGGTAATCACGCTATCACCTGTTCTCGGCGAAGATACAGGGGTAACGGCGCAAGTTTCGGCCTACTGCCCCGTGCAAAAAAGCAGCGGCAGCAATTTGGTTTGTTCGGAATACATCACCCTGCGAGGGACAAAAGCCGCTTTAGAGCGCGTCGGCAACCTAGTCACTTCGCTGATGACGGCTGATTTACCTAAGTTTGCCTGGTGGAAAGCAACACCCAATCCAGAACAACCTCTATTTGAGCAGCTTTTAAGCACCTGCAACTGTGTCATTGTCGATTCTAGTTACTTCAGCGATGCGGAGTCAGAGTTACTGAAAATGCAGGCGCTGATCGAAAAGGGCACCTACATTGCAGACTTAAACTGGCATCGACTCTCGCCGTGGCAAGAACTGACCGCAGCGGCTTTTGATCCGCCAGAGCGACGGGCTAACCTGCTCGAAATTGACAACATCAGTATCGACTACGAAAAAGGCAATGCCTCGCAAGCGCTGATGTTTTTGGGCTGGTTTGCCAGTCGGCTAGAGTGGGAACCCAGCAATTTTGTCGAAGAAGGGGGCGATTACGACATCAAAAAAGTTTACTTCACCGGGGCAAACGGTACCCAAATTGAAGCTGAACTAGCAGCTATTCCAACGGCAGACTGGGGCGAAGTCACTGGAGATTTGACCGGGTTGCGGCTGACTTCAAGCAATGAATCTGCGGATTGCTGTACTATTCTTTGCTCGGAAACAACGGGTTGTATGCGGATGGAAGCAGGGGGTAGCGCTCAGTCTTGTCGTATTGAGCAGGTGACGGCTCTTTCAGACCAAAAAGCGGAATTTATCTTAGGGCAGCAGCTTCAGCGCTGGGGACAAGATGCGCTTTATGAGGAAAGCTTGGCGATGACGACGCAGATTCTAAAGCTCATGCAATAGCTTGCTCAATTTTGAGTACTTTTTGAGACGCGATCGCTGCGTCTTTTTTTGTTGGCTGAGGGGCGGGTTTTAGGCTTTGGCCAGAAAAGGCAGTATTTGTCTGTAGCAATGGGTACAGGGGCAGAAAGACGTTTTGCAGTAGCGTATTGTCTTCAGTTGCCAATGGGGTGGCGATCTATCTGCTATAGCTAAAGACAGAAAGCAAAAGCAAAAAGCAGCATAAAAAGTTTTCTGTTGACGGCTTTCAGCAGGTTGAGGGGGCTTAACCTTAGTGGCTACAGCTATCAGAGTCGCCCAGCGTCAGCTTTTGTTCTACTCGTTGAGTACGTAGTTTATGAAAGTTCAGTACGATCCAGATGCCGATGTCATGCGTATTATCTTTCAGGATGTGTTTGTTGAAGAGACGGCTGAAGAGATCCCCGGCATCGTATTTGACTTTGACCAGGATGGCATTGTTGTTGGCATCGAAATTCTCAAAGCTTCTCAGCGAATCGATAACCCGCACAGTATTGAATACACCGCCTGTTTGAAGTCGCTGAAAGCCTGACGTGTAGCCAACGGCAGAGGGCAAAAGGAAAGCTTTTCTGTCCTAGCAGCTTTCAGCCATGGAAGTGTCTTAACGGTTGTGACTACAGCTGTATTTGAGTGTTTTGACCTTAGGGGTTATGGCTGTAAAAAAGGAGCAGGTTCAACCTGCTCCTGAGTTAGCTATCCGACTGTGTTGAGAGAGGAGAAACCTGTTAGCTCAGCGCTTCTAGATAATCGCGGATGCGGTTACGTCGCTTGGGTTGGCGCAGTTTTTGCAGCGCTTTAGATTCAATTTGACGCACTCGCTCTCGTGACAGGTCGAGGGCACGGCCAATTTCGGCCAAAGAGTAAGGCGTGCCATCGCCTAAGCCAAAGCGCATGCGAATGACTTCTCGCTCACGAGTCGTCAGGTCAGCCAACAACTGTTGCAGGTCGCGGCGCAGCGCTTCGCGCATCAAACTTTCTTCGGGGGAAATGCTGTCAGTTTCTAGCAAATCGCCTAGTTCGGTGTCGCGCTCTTTACCGACTTTGGTTTCGAGCGAGACGGAGCGCGGTACCCGTAATAACACCTCTCGCACCTGAGGCGGCGTCATATCTAGCTCTTTGGCGATATCTTCTACAGTGGGAGTGCGTCCTTGATCTTGCGAGAGTTTGCGCTGAGCTTTTTTGATTTTGTTGAGCTTTTCGGTGATATGAACGGGCAGACGGATGGTGCGGCTTTGAGTCGCGATCGCCCGGGTGATACCCTGGCGAATCCACCAGTAAGCATAGGTGCTAAAGCGGTAGCCTTTGGTGGGATCAAACTTTTCGACAGCGCGTTCTAGACCCAGCGTGCCTTCCTGAATCAGATCTAGCAGCTCAAGCCCACGATTTTGGTACTTCTTGGCGACCGAAACCACCAGTCGCAGGTTCGCTTTGATCATGTGTTCTTTGGCCCGAATGCCTTCAGCAATGGCTTGCTCAAGTTCTTTGGCTGTAATTTCAGCCAGTTCGGCCCATTGCCGCTTGCCCTTCATTAGGATTGGCTTTAGCTCGGCTGCCGGAATCTCAGCTTCACGCGCCCAGCGTTCTAGAGAAGGCCGATGGCTCAGGTGAGAAGTCAAGCGATCGCGGGTTTCCATCAGCTCTACATAGGTTTTGAGCAATCCCCCCTGATCGACTGCTGCCTGATTGCGCATTTCTAGAAGCTGCATATAGCGCTGCACAAACTGAGCTTCTGAAACTTCTTCGTCGCGGCGCAGCAGTCGGACTCTACCAATTTCCTGCAAATAGAGACGAACTAAATCAGTCGTTCGACGAGAACCAGCTTTGGTGGCTGCAAGTTCTTCGGCAACTTGATTGAGTTCAGCCTCATCAAAAGGGGTGAAGGAAAAATCTTCAGCAGCGTCATCACTACTGACTTTTTCGAGGTCAACCACAGAGGGTTCACGGTCAGTATCTAAACGCTCTGTGTCTTGAAAATAAGAGGTAGCTATCATAGCGACTGCTTTCAGTTGCTCCAGTTTGGCTAACAAGGTCTAGCGGGGCCAGCCTCAAGTTAGGGTGCCCACGTATTTAGACTAGCGATCAAACAGCTAAAGTTCCGTTGATAGCTGCAGCCTAAACAATTAACAGGGAAGAAGTGGGGAATAAGTAAAGACTCAATAAAGCCCTATCCCTAAACTGCTCCCAGTCTAATAACGAACGTCCGTCCCCTAGGTGACCGACATCAGCCCCGTAAGCGACTTCGCTCACAAAAACTGAGCAAAGCTGCTACGAGCCGTAGACCTAATCAAGAGCTACAGCTAACCTCTGAGAAATTCCGGAGAAACTGCTTTTATTTAAGACTCGTCAATAATGGCGCTGCGATCGAGTAAGAGCAGGTTGCGCAATTGGTCGGAGTCAAAATCAGTTAGCCACTGTTCTCCTGAACTGACCACTTGCTCGGAAAGGGCTTTTTTATTTTCAATAAGTTCGTGAATGCGTTCTTCCAACGTGCCCGTGCAGACAAATTTATGTACCTGCACGTTACGCGTTTGCCCAATCCGAAACGCCCGATCCGTGGCCTGATTTTCAACGGCTGGGTTCCACCAGCGATCGAAGTGGAAAACGTGGTTAGCACGGGTAAGGTTGAGGCCAACGCCGCCAGCCTTGAGCGATAAGATAAACAGCTTGGGGGCATTGGGATCATGCTGAAAGCGATCGACCATAGCCTCTCGCTGTTTTTGAGAGGTGCTGCCATAAAGAAATAAAGTTTCTTGGCCTAAGTAGCGCTCTAGGTGGGCTTTGAGCAGTTTCCCCCACTCAGAAAATTGGGTAAAAATCAAAGCGCGATCGCCTTCAGCGATCAGTTCTTCTAACATTTCGTCTAGGCGCATTAGTTTGGCTGAGCGATTAACCTTGCCTAAACTTTTTTGCTTCAAAAACTGAGCAGGATGATTACAAATCTGCTTGAGTTTTACGAGCAATGACAAAATTAATCCATGCCGCTGAATGCCTTCTGATTCTTCAATCGCGGCTAGAGAAGCTTCAACTGTTTGCTGATAGAGGCTAGCTTGCTCTGCTGTCAGACCGCAAAACACCGTCATTTCTTGCTTTTCGGGCAGTTCTTGAATAATGCTGCGATCGGTTTTGAGTCGCCGCAAGATAAAGGGTTGCACCAGCGATCGCAACGTTTTTAGCGAAGCCGTATCGCCATAGCGTTCGATGGGGGTAGCAAAGCGTCGCTGGAAAAAGTTGCGCGGCCCCAAATAGCCCGGATTCAAAAAATCTAAAATAGACCACAACTCCGCCAGACGGTTTTCGATGGGCGTTCCTGTCAGGGTAATGCGAAAGTCGGCGGCAATCTCTCGCACGGCTTGCGATTGTTTGGCTTCAGGGTTTTTGATATTTTGGGCTTCATCTAGCACAATGCCCTGCCAGGTAACGGCTTTAAGGTTTTTGAGATCGCGGTGAACCAGCGCGTAGCTAGTGATCACCAAGTCGGTTGCAGCCGCCGCTTTGGCAAAACTTTTCCCCTGAGGCCGTTTATCACCGTGGTAAACCAGCGTTTTGAGCTTAGGCCCAAAACGCCGCACCTCACGTTCCCAATTGCCAATCACAGACGTAGGACAGACTAGTAAGGTGGGGCGCTCTAAGAGGTTGTTTTCTCGCAGATACAGCAAAAAAGCAATTAGCTGAATAGTCTTGCCCAGACCCATATCGTCAGCTAAACAAGCGCCCAATCCCCACTGTTCTAGAAAAGCCAGCCAAGAGACGCCCCTGGCCTGATAAGGCCGAAGCTGTCCGGCAAAGCCCTCTGGTTCAGGGATGGGTTCGAGGGTTTGATTGCCAGTTGTTAGCGTATTAATCAGTTCCTTTAAAGCGCCTGAAGCTTCAAAGCTGACGACGGGCAGCTTTTCAATCACTTGGGTATCGCCCGTGCTAATGCGCAGCGCATCTTCAACCGAAAAGCTCATCTGCTCAGGTCGCTGCTTAAAAAAGGTTTGAGCCGCTTTGACGTCTTGGGGCCGCAACTCAACCCATTTGCCGTTGATCTCTACCAAGGGCGATTGTTTTGAAAGTAGCTGCTGAAATTCTCGCTGAGACAGTTTTTCGCCAGCTAGCGTTAGTTCCCACTGAAAATTGAGCAAGCTTTGTAGCCCCAATCGCTGTCGCTGCTGTCGCTGGGGTGCTTCAGCTCGAATGCTCAGCCCTAGGCGATTGTCTAGTTCAGCCTGCTGGCTAACGAGGCTAGGCGGCAAGATAACGCCAAATCCACTGTCTTGCAACCGCCAAGCAGCCGCTTTAATAAATTCAAAGGCTTGAATCGGATCTAGCACACAGGCTTGAGGTCGCTGGGTTTGCAAACTATCGTGGATCGGCTGATAAAGGCGGGCAGCCCGACCCAACCCGGCTAAAAAGTTTTCCTGGGGGTTTTCGAGGGTGCGATTTTGATACAACAACTCATCAACTGGGTTTTCCCAGATGGTGGTAGCTGCCAATAGGACATCGTCATTGTCAGTAGCCTGCATACAGTAGCGTAGCTGCCAGTCTGGGGTGGTTGAGCTGGGTGGCTCTAGCACAAAGCAGGTACGAAAAGCTGCCGTCTGTCCAGCTTGCAGGTTTTGCAGGGGAGCCGTCCAGGTAGCGATCGCTTCTTGCAGTCTTAAAGCTGCTAGCAGATGGGTTTCAAACTGGTGGGTGGTGCTGCCAAGGGCGACTAGCCAGTCGCGGATGGGGATGTCGCTGTCAACGGGGATGTTGGTGGGTAAGGGCTGACTTTGGGCAACCGCTTTGACCTGAGTGTTAACTAAGGTGCTGAGAAAACTCAGCAGCACCTCTTGGGGAGCTGCGAGCAGATCGACAGCAGCAACAGCCGTGTCGGTAGCCGATGTTTGATAAGCTCGGCAAACCGCAGGCATCTGCTGGATGTAGGTGCGCAGTCTGCTCTGATCAATGGCACTATCGAGGAGTAATTGCCAGGTGGCGATCGCGCCATCGGCAGCAGGATGCACTTCGGGCAAAAACTTGGCTCTGGCGAGCAAATCAAGCACCCAACGGGCTATATGCGACCAGTAACAAAGGTCAGAGCCGATGAGGGTAGCGTCTGAGACGGCCTGTCCGAGCGGTAGCCCTTCAAAAAAAGTAAGTGCCTCAGCCGCAGTCAGTTGAAACCCCTCTACCTGCCAGGGAAAAAGCGCCCTATCTGTCTGCTCAGACTCCAGCATTTCGGGCGACGCATTCGAAAGCTGAGGCACAAAGCCATCGGGCTGATTTTGAGTGGGTAAAGCAATAACCTGCGATCGCCAGCCATTGCCTACGCGGGAGGGGGTGGCTGGCTGCGCCACGGCTGTCTTACCCGCACGACGGCGACTGGCAGCTTTACCACCTGAGGCGACAACAGCCTGAAGCATCGCAGCAGGCACCTGAAAGAAAGGCTCTAGCTTGCCAGTTTGCTCAGAGCGGCGGGTAGACGACTCTAAAAAGGCGACCAGCTCCTCTGCCGTCATGCTGTAGGGATGGGGGAGGAGGTTATCGGCTGGAACAGGTACCGTTTCGAGGTGCCGCCAAGTTTCCCCCCAAATAAAAAAGCAGTGGTCTTGTGCTATCCAGTTGCCGTGTAAAATCGCCATGCGCAGTCAAATCGTTCAGAATAGGGCACCCAGGTGCTCTCGAAGTTAGTCAGTATAGGGTATCAGCTTGCGCTTTTTGAGGTTTGCCTTCAGCGGTTCAGCCGTTGAGATATGGGTTGATTCAAGGTTGTGTTACACGGCTTTGCTCAATCCAACAAAATAAAAAGGCAAAACACGGCTAAAAAGCTTTGGATGTCGAAAGCAACCCAACCTGCGTAAACGTGCCGTACCCTCTGCAATGCTGGCCTCATTGTACCGCTTGACCTGCTGTTGCGAAGCAGGATCTACCCGTGGCCGACCTGATAGACTGAAGCGCACGCAGAATTTTTAGGCGTAATCTACTGGGGTTTGATGGAAATTAATTTGCCCGAAGTCGTTGAAGAAGTCAGGTTAGCCTTTAACCGCTATGAGCAAGCCTTGGTCAACAACGATGTTGCTGTTCTTGATCAGCTATTTTGGCAACATCCAGCCACTATCCGGTATGGGGCGACTGAAAACCTGTACGGTCACGCCGCGATCGCTCAATTTCGCGCCCAGCGCTCACCGCAGGGGTTAGCCCGCCAGCTCACTCGCACAGTGATTACCACCTATGGTCGAGACTTTGCCACGGCAAATACCGAGTTTGCGAAAGTTTCGGGTCAGCTAGGTCGCCAAAGCCAAACCTGGATGCGAACCGAGGATGGCTGGCACGTCGTTAGTGCCCATGTGTCCTTTCTCCCTGACTAATCTAACTTGTACCGATGGTAGTTAAGGCAAAAAGCATTGTTGCCTTTGGAAAACTCCTGATAGGTGTCGCGTAAAATTTCAAAGGCTTCGTCGCAGTTGCGCACCAAAAAAAGCAACTCATAATCTTCTGGGTCAATTAGCTGCTTTTGTAAAGGCCACTGCCGCACCCAAGCCAGCAAATCAGCCCACATTTCGCCAACTAAGACGATAGGAATGTTGCAAATATGCTCTACTTGCATGAGCTGCCAGGTGTATACCATCTCTAAGAGCGTCCCCACTCCACCGGGGGCGACTACCACCGCGTTAGATAGGCTCATAAAGTGGTCAAGGCGATCGGAAAAGCGATCAAACTCTCGCTTGATATCGACATGGTCGTTGACGCCTTCTTCAAAAGGCAGCTTGATGCTTAACCCATAGGATTTGCTGGCCGGATCAGCCCTACCTTCTTTGTGCCCTCTGTTGGCGGCTTCCATTAAACCGGGGCCACCTCCGGTAACGACATCTATCCCCTCACGACCGAGCAGGCGTGCCAGACGGCGAACCTGTTCGTAGATTGAATCGCCAGCATGAATACGAGCGGAACCGAAAATAGCAACGCGAAAGCGATCGGAGTCAAGCATAAAAGTTGAGTGGAACTTTGCAGAGCAAATAGGTTGCAATAGGCCGATTACAGGCTAACTAACACCCTACCGCTAAATCATCCTCTCTTAGGAATTATGCTGGCAAAAAAGATTTATGCTTCGCAGTTTTGAGGCGATCGCGCCACCATTTTCGGTGGGGCTTAACGTTTAAGCGTAGGCATTAAAAACAACCAGCTAACAAAGAAGAAAGCTGCCGTGAACAGTTGAGCAATATCGACGGCTGAAAGATAGCCATCGGCAAAAGCGGCTAGTGTGCGATCGCTGATACCAAATAGCCAAGAAGCATTACCGAAAGACCAGATCCCAACTCTAAGGTAATGGACAAAATCATCTGGCATTTCTACCGTTCTGACGGCCTGATTAACGGGTTGAATCATGATGAATAAGAGGAGGTTTGACCAAAAGCAAACAGAAACCTACCATCTGCTATCGATGGCTTCTGCTAAAAGTTGAATTGACCGGATGAGTAAGGCCAATCAGCGTATCGCTTTGACGATAATAACGATTCGTTAATTTATGTTTTAACGGATTGTTTTCTGTTACGTACTCTGCCTTAGGCATTATTTTTATCCAATCTAGGTCGTGTGGGGGCATTGTCTTCTCGATATCTTCTCGTTTGCCCTTTAAGCTAGCTTCATTGAGCCACACCAATCATCTGGGGCAGAGGGAGTGCCGCATGACGGTTGAGCAAACAGGTAAGTGCGATCGTTTACAGGCAACTTTGGCCAAAATGGCGATCGCTTTAGCCGCAGTCAGTGATGCAGTCGTTTGGGTCGATCAAAACAATCAAATAGAGTGGTGTAATCCGGCCTTTGCCCGTTTAGTCCGGCGATCGCCCGCAGACATTGAAGCAGCAGATTTTGATCGGCTGTTGACCTTAGTGCAGGCGGGACAGCCTGTAGTCGCAGCGGCGTCTCCTCCCCGCCGCGTTTTGCAAGGCGACTATGAAACCACCGAATATCGGCTAGATTGCGATACGCTACACCGGGCTGTGCGGATTGCTGGAACGGCGATCGCCGTTGGTGAGGGGGCGACGGTCGTGCTAACAATTCATGAAATTTGCCCAACCGCGACGGCTCCCGATCCGACAGTCCCTGATACCGCCTCGCTGCTTCAAGCCACCTTAGAAGCCACTGCCGATGGTATTTTTGTGGCCTCTCCCCAAACGGGCTTACTGACCTACAACCAAAAATTTGTCCACATGTGGGGGTTGCCTGCCGACTTAATGGCGGTTGAAGCTGACTGCACGGCTCGCTTCGACTTTATGGCTGAGCAGACCGTTGATCCAGAAGGGTTTAAGGCTCGCGTTAGAGATCTCTACAACCAGTCCTCTACAGCAGAGGTTTTTGATCTTGTAGAGTTGCAAGACGGTCGGGTATTTGAGCGCTACTCGCATCCTCAGCAAATTGACGCCCAGACGGTGGTGCGAGTCTGGAGCTACCGAGATGTCACCACCCGCCGCCAGCAGGCTTACTTTCTTGAACAGCAGGCAGCGGCTATTCAAGCTTCAGTAGACGGCATCGCCATTTTAGATGCCCAGCAAAACTATGCTTATCTCAACAATGCCCATGTGCAAATTTATGGCTATGACAGTGCTTTAGAGCTGATTGGCCATCACTGGCAAATGCTTTACGATGCTGAGTCTTTGCGGCGATTTGAGCAGGAAATTTTGCCAGCGTTTGCTCACAATGGCTACTGGCGTGGTGAAGCGGTAGGGCTCAAAAAAAATGGCAGTCGTTTTGATCAAGAAGTCTCTTTAACGCGGCTAGAAAACGGCGGACTCATTTGTGTAGTTCGCGATATTAGCGATCGCAAGCGGCAAGAAAAAGCCTTGCAGCTCATCGTTGAAGGAACCGCGGCTAAAACGGGTGATGATTTTTTCCAAGCCTGTGCCCGCTACCTAGCAGAGGTGCTACAGGTGAAACACACCCTCATTGCCGAAAAGCTAACGTCTGCGATGGAGCAGTGCTATATCTTATCGGTGTGGAATGATTTTGGCTTTCATGCAGGTGAGGTTTACGACCTGCGAGGCACCCCTTGCGAACAAGTGCTGCAGGGTGACCTGTGCTACTTTGCCGAAGATACCAAAGGCGCTTTCCCGGCAGATGGCCCCCTACAAGCCTCTGCGATTGAGAGTTATTTGGGCATTCCCATGCGGGGGGCAGCGGGTCAGGTTTTAGGGCATATTGCGGTGATGGATGACCAGCCGATGCAGCCCAACCCTCAGCGGGAACTGATTTTGCGAATTTTTGCCGCCCGAGCCGGGGCGGAGTTAGAACGTCAGCGCACCGAAGAACATCTGCGCCAGCAGCAAGACATTTTGCGGTTGGTGATGGATGCCGTACCCAATCGAATTTTCGTGAAAGATTGGGAAGGCTGCTATCTAATTGCTAACCAGGCAGCCGCTGCCTTCTACGGTGTGCCCGTTGAACAAATAATTGGTCAGCGAGATGCTGACTTGCATCCGCATCCAGAAATTGCGGCTCGATTTGTGGTTGAAAATCGACAGGTGATAGCGTCTGGCGAAGATTTATTTGTGCCAGAAGAAAAAATAGCCTTAGGCACAGGCACAGGTCGTGAAGAATGGCTCCAATGGCAAAAGCGGCGAATTCAACTACCGGGCCGTGAAGACTATTGTGTATTGGGTGTGGGGGTGAGTATTACTGAGCGCAAGCGGGTAGAGGCGGCGCTGCAAGAAAGCGAAGCCAAGTTTCGCCAGATTGCTGACAACATTCGCGAAGTCTTTTTTCTGCTAACGCCCGATGGATCTGAAATTCTCTACATTAGCCCCGCTTTTGAAACCATTTGGGGGCGCAGTTGCGAAGCGGCTAGGGCACAAACGGCGGAAAACGATCTTTGGATGAGCTGGATTTATGCCGAAGATCGCGATCGCGTTCAGGCTCATATTCGAGATCAGCTACAGTTAGGCCAAAGCTATCAGGTAGACTACCGGATTGTGCGTCCTGACCAGTCGATTCGCTGGGTGCGCGAAAGCGCCTCGCCCATTCGCGATCGCCAGGGCGAAATTTATCGCTATGCGGGTTTAGCAGAAGATATCACCGAGCAAAAGCAAGCCGAGGAAGCCTTACGCCGAAGTGAGCTAAAGTTTCGCAACATTTTTGAAAATTCCTATGTCGGCATTTTTCGTTCTCGGCTGACAGACGGGCTGATTTTGGAGGCCAATCAGCGCTGTGCCGAAATTGTTGGCTATCAGTCGCCCAATGATCTCGTCGGCAAGCGGTTTACGCGTGATTTTTATGTCGATGCGGCTGACCGAGAACCGCTAGTTGAACAACTGATTAAACATGGCAAAATCAGCAACTACGAAACCCGTTTTCGCCATAGTGACGGCTCGATCCACTGGGGTCTTTATTCTATGCGCCTGAACTTGGAAGAAAATTGCGTTGAAGTCGTGCTGGCAGACATTAGCGATCGCAAGCAAACGGAAGAAGATTTGCGGCTAAGTGAACTTAAATACCGCAACATTTTTGAAAACTCTCAAGTCGGCATTTGCCGAACCCGCCCCGATGACGGCCTAATCTTAGCGGCCAATCAACGCTTTGCCGAAATTATGGGGTATGACTCGCCAACTGAACTGATCGATCGCAAGCGGGTAAGAGAGTTTTATGCCGACCCAAGCGAGCGTCAGCAAGTGGTGGCAGAACTTCAGCAACACGGGGAATTACGCGATCGCGAAGTCAAGCTACGTCGCCGCCAGGGAACTTGTCTATGGGGACTGCTTTCAGTACGACCCAACCCAGAAGAAGATTGCCTCGAAGGCGTAATTACCGATATTAGCGATCGCAAGCGGGCAGAAGCCGAACTGCAACAAGCCAAAGAAGCGGCTGAGGCGGCTAACCGGGCTAAAAGTACGTTTTTAGCCAACATGAGCCACGAGTTGCGAACGCCCATGAATGCCATTTTGGGGTTTGCCCAACTGATGGAACGAGATGATTCTCTCAGTGGGCGTCAGCGAGAATCGCTGGCAATTATTAACCGCAGCGGCGAACACCTGCTGGATTTAATCAACGACGTTTTAGAAATGTCGAAAATTGAGGCAGGGCGTACCACCCTCAACACCGACGCCTTTGATTTACATCAGCTTTTGCAAACCCTGCAGGAAATGTTTCAGTTTCGAGCTGAGGCTAAACAACTGCAACTACGGGTTGGACTGGCGGCTGACGTACCGCAGTACATCAAGACCGATGAAGGTAAGCTGCGTCAGGTGTTGATTAATTTACTGGGCAATGCCATCAAATTTACTGAGCAAGGGCGGATTGAAGTAAGCGTAAGCTTGGAGGCTCTAAAGCGCAGCAGCGAAGAAAACGTCGAAAAGAGCAGAGAAGGCGATAAAGAATCCCAAATTTCAAACCTGGCAGCCCCTACCCCGCCCGCTGATGCTACCTGCCAGCTTGGTTTCGCCGTTATGGATACAGGCCCTGGCATTGCGCCAGCCGATCTCGACAAGATTTTTCAACCTTTTGTGCAGACGCCGCGAGGGGTGCAAGCGGGGGGCGGGACGGGCTTAGGGCTAGCGATTAGCCGTCAGTTTGTTCACCTATTGGGCGGCGATATTAAAATTGAGACGGCTTTGGGGCAAGGATCGACGTTTCGTTTTTCGATTCAGGCCGCGATCGCAGCGACAGATGCCTCTGCTAGTCCTTTTCGGCGGGTTTTGCGGCTTTTACCTCAGCAGCCTGCTTACCGCATTTTGGTCGTTGACGATCAGCCTGAAAATCGAGCGCCACTGACACAACTGTTATGCGCCGCTGGCTTTGAAGTGCGTGAAGCGATTGACGGTGAAACTGCGATCGCTGTGTGGCAAAGCTGGCAACCGCACCTGATCTGGATGGACATGCGGATGCCCGTTGTGGATGGCTATGAAGCAACGCGGCGCATCCGTGAGATGGAGCAAGCTGCGTTAGAGGGGGATGGGGA